>NZ_JASCOO010000014.1:0-70291 GCF_029959485.1 Stenotrophomonas sp. PS02301 | reverse complement strand
CCACCGCATCGACCGCGCGGCCGGTGCCCGGGCCGGCAGCAACCGGCAGGCCGGCGGCCGAGCGGTCGAGCAGCGCGATGCCGACATACTTGCCGCCCGCGAAGGCCTTCGCGGACTTGTCGGTGGCGCCCTGCTCGACGGCCTTGCCGAACGTGACGGCGGCACCTTCGATGGTTCGGGAGATGTCAGTCGCCGGCAGCATGGTGGCCGGGGCGCCGGCAATGGCGACGGGCTGGATATCCGGATAGTTGTTCTGCAGTGCCATGGCTTAGGCCTCCTTCTGGCCGGCGGTGCGGTAGTCCAGGCCGGACACGGACGCGGCATAGCCGTTGTCCTGCACGTTCTGGCGATGGGGCGTGGCGCCATCGCGCAGTGCCTGCGTGACGGGGTCGCGCGGCTTGGCGCCGTCGGCCAGGATGTCGAAGCGGGCCTCGATGTAGGCATCGGGCTTGCCGACCACCGCGGCGTCGCCGAGCTTGGCGACCACGGCGATCTTGCGAACCTCCGCGTCGGTCTTGCCGCTGTAATCGGCATCGTGCACGGCCTTCGCCTTACCGATGAGGTCGCCGCGCTCCTGCACGCGCTTGTCCAGGTCGGCATCGCTCAGGACCTTGGCCTTCAGGTCGTCGCGCTCGGCTTCGACCTTGGCGATGGCAGCATCCTTGGCCGCAATGGTGGTCTGGTGCGCTGCGTCGGCGGTACCGGCAGCGGTCTGCGCGTCCTTGAGCTGCGCCTGCAGCTTGCTGATCGCCTGGGCGCCGGCGTCGTTGGTGACGACGGACAGCCCATCGACCAAGATGGTCTTGTCGCTCATGTGGTTCTCCTGCGGTTGTGGATGGGCGCTTGGATCCGGTGCACCGGGGGTGCGCCCATCCCCGATGCGAAACTGAGAGCCGGCCCGGCCGTGCTTGACCAGGGCGAGGTGGTTGTTGCGGATGTTTCGCTGGACCGCGTCGTACGGCTCGCCTTCGGGGGTTACACCGTCGACCCAGTCAATCTCGGATGAGTAGCCCTGCGACAGCTCGCGCTTGCCGGCCTCGTAGTCGGCGATCGCGTCCTGGTCCATCAGCACCAGCGGGACTCGCACGCGGTTCTTGTCGTGCACGACCTCATCGCCGGTCTGGCCGACGGCGTACTTCTTCCAGTTCTGAGCGTTCACCTGCTCGGGCGGGTGGTCGTTGGTCATCGGCCGATGCGCGAAGCTGCGCAGCGTTGCGTCGGAGAAAACCTCCTCCGGCGGCCGGTAGAGCCGCACGTTCAAGAGGTCCGGGCGGCCCAGCTCCTCCCCCAGATAGGTCTGGATGCCGGTGCGCGCGACGAATGCATCGGCCACGAGGTAGCCGTCCGCAGTGCGGCGGACGGCCGACACCGGGACACTGTCGATCAGGTACATGGGTCAGTCCTCTCGGATCTCTTCGAAGATTTCCGGGCCCAGCACGATGCGGCCGCGGTACGGCTCGACCTTGGTGAGATCGATAGGCGCCTTGGTCAGGCTGATGTGCGGCGTGTAGTCCGGGTAGTCGTGCGATCCGCCGGCGCGGATGATGCTCTCGTGCCGCCAGCACAGCTGCGACGATGCGAACAGGATCACCGCAGACATGCCACCCAGCGGTTCAACCGCGCGCGGGCCGCCTTCGGGGATAACCAGCTGGTCTTTGCTATCGCTGCCCCACTCGTTTGCGTTGCCGGCCTTGATCCAGTCGAAGGCTTGACGCGAGTAAGCCACGGTCACGTGCAGGTTATCGGCCAAGCCGGTGATGCCCTGCTCCCGCGCCCAAGCCTCGATCTCGCTGGCGTTGACCACCTTCCGGCTGACGTACAGCGATCGTGGAGAGGCATCGCCAAGCTCAGCCGCGCGTGCCGCAGCCGGCGAGCCATCCTCGCCTTCGTCATCATCGGCCGGAGCCGTCGTCGCGTAGTCCTGCATCTCAGCTTCAAGGCCCGGCGCAACCCCGGCCTCGGTGAGCATGTTCACCGCCACCACCGACATCACGTCCTCGGGGATGAGGCGAGTGTCGGCGATGGTCTTGATCGTGTCGGCGGTGGTCTTGCCGATGGTCGCCCGCTCCGTGTCGGTCGTCTGCCACAAGCTGCGCCAGTTGTAGAACACCTCTTCCGGGCGACTGCCCAGTGCGGAGCGGATCAGGCACTCATCGAGCACCTGCAGAGACGGGCCGAGCACCAGCTCCTGGCCAGAGCTGATCCGGTCGTAGTAGTTGCGCAGGTCGCTTTCGCCGCTGGCATTCATGCCGCCCGGCGACTGGCCCAGGAGCCGGGTCATCGGGATATCCGACGCACCCGAGGTGAGTTGCATGAAGGCCATCATCAGGTCAGTGAGGCCGCCGAACTGGGCTTGCTTCTGCTCGTAGTCTTCCTCGGCATCCAGCAACAGAGCGCCATTGATGCCCTTGGCCATCATGGCCAGCTGCATACGCTTGAGCATCTGCTCTTCGTAAGCCGGATCCGAAAGCATCGACATGAAGTTCGGAATCTTGATGACGTCGACCTTCGCCTCGAACACCAGCGAGGCGATGTTCCCGGCAGTGCTGTCGGCGTCCTTGATGGCCTTGCTGATCGCCAGCAGCACCGAATCGCCCCAGCCGTCGCCGGTATCCAGCTCCGGATCCGGCTTCGTGGCGCCCTGCAGGATGACCAGGCGCGACGGATGGATCCGCAACTGGCCCGCGGTACCGCTGCTGAGGTTGTAGTACGCCGGCCGGCCATAGCCAGGCGACTCGGGATCGCGGTCCAGCTCACCCGCTTGGAGTACGCGCTTGGACAGGACGTTGATGTGCTTTATCCCGCCCTTGCTGATCGACTCCGGCTTCAGCGGCTGCATCGGGTCGGACTGCCCGGTGCCGATGTAGAGCGCCGCTCCGCCGGCGAGGCGGGCGCGGATGAGCGCCTCCAGCACCTTTTGCTGCAGGCCCAGCCGCTTCTCCTCCAACTCGATCGCGCTGATCTGCGCCTGGTCGGCGCTCCAGCCGCGCCACTTCCGGCAGCTGTCCATCGCTGGGATATCGATCACCTTCCGCGCCAGCCAAGTGCCGCGGTAGGCGTTGGTGGCATCAGCCTCCGACAACAGCGGCAGGCCGTAGAACGACGCTGCTGCCTTATCGCGAGGCGTGCCCAGGTTGGCCACCAGATTGACCAGCCCGTCTTTGATTTGTGCGAGCTTGCCCATCAGAGCGCGTTCCCCAAGTTGTAGGTGCTGCCGGTGACCAGCTCAGCGAAGGCACCGGAAAGCGCGTCCACCTGGTCGTCGTGCTTGGCGTTGGGGAACTCGGCGATCTCGTCCAAGAACGCCGCCACCCATGGGCCACTCACCAGCTTGATGTTCCCGGCCTCGGCCTGAGCCTCGACCGGTGTTGCCCGGACCTCCTTCGATCCGGATTCCAGCGCGGACTTCACGTCCCAGCCGGCCAGCAGCTTCACCTGGTGCGCGGCGTTGCTCTTGCCGGCGGCGCCAGGATCCTGCGGGATGCGAACCTTGATCGCCTTCCCATCCCGCAGCGCGGTGTTCTTCAGCATCCGCTCCACGCCGACGGGCGACACCTGGTCGCGCACAACGTCCAGCACGTAGTAGATGCCGTGGCTTTCACCCAGCAGCAGGCCGACCGTGTAGTCGGGGTCGCTGCTGTTCTTCTCCTTCGGGTCCGTAGCGGCGAAGTCCCAGCGCCGGACCTTGCGCGCCGATGCGATCGCCGGCGCCACCTCCACCACCTCGAACCATTCCCGCTTGAACTTGCCGCCGTCGCGCGGCGTCGGCCGCTGCTGGTACTGGCCGGCCCATGCATAGGAGCCCTTCGCCCGCTTCAGCCTGTCGACCTCGGCGCGCGGGAAGCGCTCCGGGAACAGCAGCTCGCCCTCATCCGTGCGGGGATCTTCGAAGAACGGCTTCCCATCCACGTAGGTGCGGCACGGGCCGCCGGACTTCTTGCCGTCCTTGTCGATCCGCTCCGCTTCGAACTCCATCGGCAGGTTCAGATGGACGAACCCGAGATCCAGTTCCATCGCCACCGCTGCAACGTCCTGCTGGTGCAGGCGCTGCATGATGATGACCATGGCCGACGATGTGATGTCGTTGAGGCGGTCGGTGATGCCCTCGCGGAAGATCCGGACAGCGGTCTTGCGCTCAGCGTCACTCTCGGCCGTCTCGGTCGAGTGCGGATCGTCGACCTTCACCCGGTCGCCGCGGCCACCGGTCATTGAACTGAAGGGCCTGGCCTCGCTGAAGCCGTTCCCAGTGTTCTCGAACTTGCCTTTGGCGTTCTGGTCGCCGCGCAGCTTCAGCGGCCACGCCGCCTGGTACTGGTCGCTCTCGATGAGGCGCCGCAGTTTCAGGTTGTCGCGCAGCACGTTGGGCTGGCTGTAGGAGGTGGCCAGCGTCTGCAGGTCCGGGCGGCCAACCGGCCCCCACTCCCACGCCGTCCAGAACACCATCAGCAGCGACTTCATCATGCCCGGGGGCACGGTCATCAGCAGGAACTGGATGCGGCCCTCGGTAACCGCCTCCAGGTGCCTGCACATAGCGCGAAGGGCCCAGCCAAACTTCAGCGGCCGTGTTGGCTCCAGGATGTGCCAGTGCTCAAGGATGAAGCCCTCCAGCGACTGGGATCGTGCCCTGATTCCCTCCACGTTCTCCGCAATTCGGTCTCGCTCGCGCTCAGTCGCCCGCCTCGCCCGCTCCGCTCGGATCTCCGCCAGCGTCGGCAAGCGGACCGAGGATCTGTTCAAGGCGGTCGAGGTCATTGTCCGAGAGGTCTTTCAGGTTGTAGGTGCCCACGGCGCCGGAATGGCGGTGCTTCTCCACCAGCAGGCCGGCCAGCTTCCCCTTGCCCATCGTTGCGGTCACTGCGGCGCTCGCCTGCTTCTCCTTCAGCGCCAGCTTCCTTGCCTGCTCCAGCTCGGCCATCAGGCTTTCAACGGTCACCTCCGCCTTCCTGGCCACCTTCTTCTGTCCGGCCTGCACAGCGGCAAGCACGCGCGGATCAGTCAGCAGCCGGGAGCCCTGCTGCTTGGCGGTCTTCTCGCTGTAGCCGGTGCGGATGGCCGCCTGCGTCCCGTTCTGGTCCTTGAGGTACTCGTGGACGAAGCGCTGCTGTTTAAGCGTCAGCGGCGGCGCCTGGATGGGAGTTTTCTTGGCCATAGGTCGGGCGGAAATTCCGCAAGTAGAACGGCAATTGGGCGGACTGCCACATCTGCAACAAAGAGAACCCGCCGGGCGATGCATTTCGGAACACACCGGTATAACGACTCAGGAGAACCGACCGAATGATTTGCATCGAAGACATCGCCATTGCTGCCGAGGGGCTCTATTACCTCATCCACGCCGGGGAGAAGGCGTGGACCTGGTGGTGCAGCTTCAAAGAGCGCCGGCGCCGGGCTTGCCCTGCACCTGCTCGATGGCATCGAACTGCGCCTCGTAGCGCTCCAGGCAGCGCTTGCGGCCGTTGCTCACATCGAACACGGCCGAAGGTTTGCTATCGCGCACCCAGCTGCAGCGCTTGGTTAGCGCGGCGTCGATGGGGACATAGGTGGCCACCGGCACCTTGATGACGGCCGGGGCCGGCGGGCTGGGCTTGGGCGGTGACGACTGGCACGCGCCCAGCGCCAGCACCGAAGCGGTCAGAAGGATGCGCATGTCAGTACCCCATCAGGCCCGGACAAGCCGAGTCCAGTAGCTCAAGTGCGGCCTGACAGCTGTCCGGCCGCTTCTGGTATCGCTCGCGCCAGGTGGTGGCGTCCTTCTCGGCCGCCTCAATCTTCCCAGCCAAGCCGTTCAGCGCGGCGGCGCTCTCGGCCTTCAGGGCTTCCAGCTTCTGCGCCTCGGCCCGGAGCGTCTCAGCCACTTCGGCGAGGCGGGCATCACGCTCCTCCACGTCGGACTGCAAACGAGCGGTATCGGCTTTCCAGTCAGCGCGCACCTTCACCACCTGCGCGCTCAAATCCTGGATCCGCTGCTCCTTCTCATACGCAGAGAGCCCGGCAACCATGAACCCGAAGGCCAGCACCGCGCACACCACTTTGATCTTGCTGCCAGGCTTACGCAGCCATTCCACAGCATCGGCGATCGCGCCGACGATGAGGCCCCACAGGGCCGTTGCCAATCGAAGCAGCACGCTCATGGCTTCTCGCCTCCGATGTTGCCGGTGATGCGCTCGACCACCTTCAGGTAGCCCGGCAGCATTCGGCGGATGACCACGCCAGACAGGCCGGCCAGCGGCAACTGCGGCGCGCCGGCCAGAGACGGGAACCAGGTCGCCGCCACGGCGATGAGCCAGGCAGCCACGATGGCGTAGGACAAAACGGCCACGCCGAGTGCCAGAAGGCGCGTCGCCGTCTGGAACCAACGGTGGCCGCGTGTGCGGCTGGAATCGGCGGCCACCCGATCCGCGTCCTTCTCTGGCAGCAGCAGCACACCAATCAGGGCGCCGGCGATCGCCACCAGCAGCACGGACTGGGGCACGCCCAGGATCATCCGCTCGGCAGCGCGAAGCGCATCAGCCGTAGCCGGGGCGACCACGGCGGCGGTGAAGGTGCCGACGATGGTCTTCAGGGTGCACACTGGCTCGCTCACTGGATCCCCTGCACGTAGACAGTCTTTCCGGAGCGCTTCACCGCAGTCAACTGCTGCCGGCGATGCCGCGGCCCATAGGACACGTGGACCCAGCTGCCGAACTCCTCAATCACCTGGTCAAATGGCAGGCCCAGCGCAACGATCTTCTTCGCCAGCTCCACCGAGGTCATGCCGGGCACTTGAATGTCTGCGGCCTGCCCCATCCGGTGCTGGCTCGTGGCCGTGCCACCGACCGTTCGGTTCACCGCTTCGGACCGGAACGCCGAGTTCACGCGGACAGGCTTTCCGAGCGCATCGCGGAGCGGCTGCAGGATCATCTCGGCCAACGAACGGAGGCTGGCGACCTCCGCCTCGTTCGGGACGTTCGGCATGTTGCGGCCAGTGACCGTCAACTCGGCCAGGCTGAAGTTGGCAGTGAGTTGCATGGTCGCCTCGAGGGTTCTGACGCTAAGGGTGCCCGCCACCGCAGCCCGGCTGGCTCTGCGAATGGGTCCGGTAAGGGTGCACGGGCGTAGAAGGCCGATCACCACCGCTGGATAGGCACATTGGCCGGGGTCATGGACCCAGGCCAGTTTCCGCCCAGGAATGGATGTGCCGGCCCCTGTCGCCTCACGGCGAGGATCGTGGGCCTGGTCGCACGGTGGTCGATCGGTGTAGGGGTCCCGGAAACGCAGAAGCCCCAGCGCAGGGCCAGGGCTTCAGGGACAATTATTGACAGTTGCAGAATCAGATCATTTCATGACGTCACTGTCAACTAGATTCGCCCCTTAATGGCGTTCACAGTGTCAGTCTTGATGGCAATCGGGTCGATCTGAATGCTGATGATGGTGCTGCAGAAGGGGCAGGAATACGAGATTCCCCGCCAACTTCTCCCGCCGATTCCTGTTTTGCAGTCGACATCTGCAATTCGCACGTTGGTGAGAATCTTCTCGCACTTCGGGCACTTTCCGTTCATCGCAACCTCTCCTTGGGCGTAGTCCGATCTTACGCGGCGATGCTGCCTCGGAACCAGTCCAAACTTTTAGCCAGCTCGTAGCGATACTGGCGAAGCGTCAATGCTCCCCCGTACTGCTCGGCCACCATTCGGGCCTTCACCAACTGACTGGCCGACACCGTGAACTCGGTGCGCACGATAAGCGCCCGCAGCGGGTACTGCCGGTGCATCGACGCCATGGCGCGATCGACCCAGCGCAGCTCGTCGGGCGTGCCGGTGTCCACCGCGATCTCCGGATTGTCGTGGGGGTGATCAGCGTCGTTGGCGGATCGGATGGGGGTGACGGCCCACATCGGCAGCATGCTCATTCCCTGGACGCCGGACCGGGCGGCCATGAAACGCCGGCGCTCCGCCCCATCCCTGCCCACCAGCTCCCGCGCTGCCCGTTCCCGCGTCAGCGGAGCATGGTCCCGCACCTTGTCCAGCACGTGCACGCTCCGATCGGCCCGGCTCAGCGCAAAGCGGTTTACCTGGGCGTGGCCCCAGCGGCGGAGTTGTTCGGTCAGCGGATCGTTATTGCGCATCGCGCAGGCCCTCCAGTACAGCAGCGTCGAATCGGAACACGGGCAGGCGCCCGTCGGTGTCGCAGCTCCCCTGCCGCGCGGTGAAGCCCTTGCAGTGGTAGCCGTCGGCGCTGTGCTGCCGGAACTGGCAGGCCCAGCACCGGCCATGCAGTCGCAGCTGAAGCCGGTACCGCTTTCGCAGGCGCAGGTTGCTGATCGCCTCGCTCTCGGTCATGCGGCCTGCTTCCCGTCCCAGTCGTGAGAGTCGTGATAGAGCGCCAGCAGCAACGCGTCCGCCCGACCGTCATGCTTCTTGAACTTCAGCTCGCCGGCGGCCGAAGGGAAGCGTCGCAGCGCCAGTTGGCGTGCCGCATCCTTGTCCTTGCCGATCAGCCCCATCGAGCGCTTCCACACCGATGGGATGACCCGGGTCTGCGGGATACCTAGCACCTCCAGGATGGCCTGCAGTTTGCCGGCGGTCTGACCGAACCGGAAGGCGCTGGTGCCGCCGTCGTCTGGCCGCGCGCCGACCTTCTCGATACAGGCCGAGACATAGGCGCCGGGGTTCTTTGCACGCTGCTCGCGGATGAAGAGGACGATGGGCCGGGCATCGATCTCCCCCCAGCCATCCACGTCCACCGTGGGCAAGTCCAGGATAGGGCCAGGCACGCCGTCCAGCAGCGTGGCCACCGCACCCTTCAGGCCAGGGTCGATACCGAAGGTCAGGCGAAGAGCGCTCATCGTGCCCTCCGGCGCGCGGCCGCGTTCTCGCTGTCCTGTGCCAACCAGCCGAGGTCGTGCTGCTCGTGCAGGTCGCGGACCAGCTTGGTGCTGCCCTGGTACGGGTTGGCGCTGCGCGGCTTACCGCCGCGGCGGGCTGCCCTGCCCTGTTCGTGGGCGGTCGCGTATCGCTTCTCGTCGTTCATGCTGCTGCGTCCTTCGGTGCTGACTGCTGGAGTAGTTGGTCCTGGTAGGCCTGCCAGGCTTCGGTCCCTCTGCCCAGGCCGGGCAGAACGTCGAGCGTCCACATGCGGAACTCGCGCGCCTGCTCCTGGAAGCTGGGCCCGAACAGGGCGTACATGGCCCGCTCGTTCTTGCCGGGCAGCGGGATGCCTTGGTGGTGCCAGTCGCCCATGGAGACCACTGCGTGCTGGCCGATCTGCTTCTGGCCATGCAGATCCCCGACGTTCCGGTGGTGGATCCGGAATGGGCCGCACCACAGACTCTCGCGCTGGAGGCCGGCGTCGTGCCGCCAGCGGCAGACCACGCAGCCGAGCCTTCGGGCGGCTTTCTGGTATGCCTCCTCTGCCTTGGTCGCGGCCTTGATCGCGCGGCGCATCACGACACAACCGGCACGGCGTATACCGGCACGGTGAAGAACTCGCTGCGCTTGCGCAAAACCACGCCGTCGGTGGCCTTGTCCTTCAGGTGGTGCAGATTTGCGTAGCCGATGGGCTCAGGTTGGCTGTGGTTCCCGTTGATGTCCGGCCACAAATGGGAGATCGAGGCCAGCGCATCGAGGCTGTCCAGCACTAGCAACTGCCGGCCATCCTTCAGGCCCACAGTCGCTGGGCGATGGCCGTGCCCATCGCAGGACCAGACGGTAGCGATACCAGCGGCGTTGAGCGCGCCCACCAAATCGACCACGCCAGGGTCGCACCAAACAGTCGGCCTCCCTGAAGCATCGCGCTCCAGAACCACCATGACCGCCTCGCGGCCACCTTCTTTCATCGCGACCTCGGACGTCATATCTGAGTCATAGGCTGGGTGTACACCGTCCTCATGCTCCAGTGCATCCGCTGCCAAGAGAGGTTCACCGGGTTCAACGAGGTCGAACCCAACATCGACAGCTTCGGGATGCACTTTATTTGCCCCAAGTGTGGTCGCCGGAATGGGCTGAAGACTGTCGGCCATGACCGCAGTGGCGTTCTGATCGAGCAGCGCGAGCCGCAGCCGCGCCCCCGCCGCAACTATTTCGTCCCAACCGATGACTAAGTTGGACAGGCCGCACACGACTGCCTTGATCGCGACGGTGTTATAGAACTCTCTGGCGGCTTCGCTCAGCCCGGGCAACGCATCGCGCTTGCCGTCAACCCGAGTCAGCATGCGCTCCAGCACGTCTGCGCAGGTCAGGTCCTCCGGTTCGCTGTCGTCACGCATGTGAGCAATGGCATAGTCGATCCACTCGCGCTCCTCCTCGGTCAGGACGGCGCCCTGCGCTTCCTGCTCCCTCTTCCATTTCGGCAGCAGCGTCGGCGGAAATGTGTCCTCCCACGGTTTGACGTTTCGGGAACAGGCATCGATGAGTTTCACGACGTGAGCTTCCAGCGCCGCCACCAGCGACGGGTAGTCCGTCACCTGATAGAAGCGAAGTAGCGTCGGGTCAGGAGTGGTGAGAGCCTGAAGCGCGGGCCGCATCTGCGTCTCCCACGCCTGCTTGGGCGAGATTGGCTGAGCGCCCATGTTCAGCATTCCGGCCACCTCGTAGAACGCGTCTACGTAGCCCTTCATTCCTTCCGGCTGGCTGGCGGCTAGGGATCGGCGGTCATATTCCGCCCGCTCGCCATCTGCCTTTTGTCGCAGCGCTTCGGCCATCTTCGCCATCGGCGACACCGGCACCTCCGG
This sequence comes from Stenotrophomonas sp. PS02301, assembly GCF_029959485.1. Lineage (NCBI taxonomy): Bacteria > Pseudomonadati > Pseudomonadota > Gammaproteobacteria > Lysobacterales > Lysobacteraceae > Stenotrophomonas > Stenotrophomonas sp. PS02301. The sequence continues at coordinate 59,589 of NZ_JASCOO010000014.1, read as the reverse complement.
TGGGCTGGCGGCGAGGGCCGCGCGCGCATAGTCCTGCATCTGTTCCGCCGTGTAGCCAGTCACGGTGTGCGTACGCATGACGGAGTCGGTGGTGCAGCCCATGTCACGCGGCTCCGGCAACGGCGGCAGTGTTCCCGCACCATGCACCTCGCCAACCTGCTGCTGATCGTTGATTTTGTTCATGCTGATTTCGTCCTGGGATAGAGCTGCGATGACACGTAGTCGCGCTTGATGGGCGTGTAGATCACGGTCTTTTCGAGGCCCAGCTTTGCCAGCACCTCATCGCTAGGATTTGTCTTTTCGCCGCTGGCGAGCCGGGACAGATACCCGCAGTCGATATCCAGCTCTCTTGCCACCCCTTGAAGCGATCCAGTCAGCTCCACTTCGAAGGCAATGCGCTCCGCGAGCGTGGTGCCACCCAGCAGCTCCCTAGCTTTACTTTCGATGTCGTTCATGCGCCCTCCCGGGGCTTCTGGATGATCAGGTCGACGGCCTCGCGGCTCTCTGCGGCCAGGCCACCGAACACCTCACGGCGCAGCCAGCCGATCCAGCCACCGTCTCCGGTACCGCCGTCCCACAGCTCGTTCCAGCGGCCCTCGTCCATGTCGGCGAAGTTCAGCGATTCCGCCTCGGTGCGGGTGAGCTTGCCGATGCCCGGCAGGTCGTATTCGACGGCCTCGCAGCCGATGCCGGACTCTTCCTGCAGCTTCTTCAGCGCATCGTGCTGGGACAGGCCGGTGAACAGTTCCACGTTGTCGGCCAGCCAGCCGGATAGCACGTGCGCCTTCCGGTAGAACATGGGATTACGGTCTTGCCGCAGGGTTGCGCGCAGCAGCCGGCCGGTGCCGAACTTCCGCTCGCGCAGCGAACGCTGGTCTACCGGATGCGCCGGCACCAGCGCGCCGATCAGCTCGCCGGTATCGGGATCCACCAGCTTTCGCACCTCCAGGTTCACGTCGCGAGTGCGCAGCTTCTTCTTGGCCTTGGCCAGCGCGGTCGTGTTCATTCGTCGTCTCCTGCAGCCATGCCACGACTGCTACGGCGGCGCCCGCGCGGCCTCGGAAGGTCAAAGTCGTCCTGCCCGCCGGCGGACGCCGCGGCGACCTTGACGGTGTAGTTCGGGCGCGGCCCGGTGTAGTCATCGAACGAGCTGCACTGCAGGCGGTGCTGCAGGTAGCAGGTGCCCGTCTCGCCCTGGCGGTTCTTCGCCACGATCAGCTCGGAGATGCCCGGCGCGCCGCAGGCGTCCTTGGTGTAGTAGTCGTCCCGGTACAGGAAGGCGATCACGTCGGCGTCCTGCTCGATGGCGCCGGACTCGCGCAGGTCGGCCATGCCGGGGCGCTTGTCCGTCTTTCCTTCCAGCCCACGATTGAGCTGGGACAGCGCCATCACCGGGCAGTTCAGATCCTTGGCCAGCCGCTTCAGCTGCCGCGAGATGTAGGACACCTCCGCCGTGCGGTTCTCGGACTTGGCCTTGCCGGTGAGCAGCTGCAGGTAGTCCACAACGATCAGGCCCAGGCCGCCCACCACCTTGGCGTGCATGCGCGACGCGCGCGCAGCCAGAGCATCGACGGACAGCGAGCCGCAGTCGTCGATCGCCAGGGGCAGCGTATGTAGGTAGGCGCGGGCCTGCGACAGCCGGCCCCATTCTTCATCGGTCAAGGCGCCCTTCTCGCGCATGCGGCTCAGGTCTACGCCGGCATGTGCCGCCATCAACCGCATGCTCAGCTGTGAGGCCGACATCTCCAGGCTGAAGACCGCGACGTTCCGACCGCCGGCCGCTGCGTCTTCTGCCCAGTTCAGGGCATGGGCGGTCTTCCCCATCGACGGGCGCGCGCCCAGCACGATCAGGTCCGTCGGCTCCAGCCCAGGAATCTTTCGCCGCACGCTGCTCCACTTCGGCGCGATGCCGAGCGTGCCTTCACCGTGGAAGCGGGCCTCCATCTCGTCCCACGCCCGCTGCACACCGCTCCGCACGAGCACCAGCCCACCGTTGCCGCTGGACTTCACGGTCAGGCCGGCCAGCTTCGCCGCGGATGCCGAAACGACCTCCTCCGCCTCATCGTCGCTCGCCTGGTAGGCGCTGTCGGCGATGTCCGTGGTGGTGTCGATCAGCTGCCGCAGCAGCGCCTTATTGCGCACGATGTCGGAATAGGCGCGGACATTGGCCGCCGAAGGCGTGCTGCTGGCCAGCTCGTACACCGTGGCGATCAGGTCTTGCGCACCGACCTCGACGTTGGCGGTGATCCAGTCGCCCACGGTGACCACGTCGACCTCGCGTTTCAGGTCGTCCACGCCGCAGATGCCCTGGTAGATCACCTGGTGCTCGCGGCGATAGAAGTCCTCGGGCGCCAACTGGTCACGGACCTGCTTCAGGGCTTCCGGCGCCAGCAGCAGCGCGCCGATCACCGATTGCTCGGCCGGCACCGAATGCGGCGGCATGCGCAGCTGGGCGACGTTGTCCAGGTAGTCCGGCATCCCGCTCATGCGGCCTGGTCCTGCTGGGCCTGCTGCTCGAGCCGCTCACGTTCGCGCTCGGCATCCCGCTCGCGCTTCACCTGGACGCCGGCAGTGGTCAGCTCGCAGCCGCCGCCCTCCGGGCACCACCACAGCCTGAGCCAGTTCCGCCGCACGGCATCGCGGAAATGAGCACGCCAGTCCTTCTGCTCCTTCGCGCTTTCGCGGTGGCGGATCGCGAACTCCCGCCACGCCAGCGCGATGAACTCCTTCGGGATTCCCGCGTCCTCGGCGAACTCGAAGATCGGGTCGTCAGCACGGATTGCCCGTTCCCCGGACTCGCGGCAAGCGTCAGCGAAGGCCGTGAAGGAGATCTTTTCCCGCTTCGAACGGACCGGTTTCTTCCCCTCGGCGTCAGCCGGGGGGTTAGGGGGGCTCTTCTTTCCTTTCCCTTCCTCTCCTCTCCCCTCCTCTCCCTTCCCTTCCGGGGGTGAGGACTCGTCGAGGTCTCGACGATCATCATTCGAATATGCGGGATGCTTGAAGGTGGGACGGTCAATTTTCTGGTGCTTCTTCCATCCCGTGACGTGCAGATACTGCTTGTCACCGTTGGCGTAGAAGGCGATCAGAGAATTCGACGACAGCTCGTCGAGCATTCGCTGAACGTCCGTCGATGAGATGTCGTCGCCGGGGAAGATCTCGGCCTTGATGGTCTTCGCGCTGGCCACGTGGTTACCCGCGTCGTCGCAGAAATTCCACAACCCGATGAAGAGCAATCGAGATGTCGGCGAGCATTCCATGATCTGCTCGCTGGACCAGAACTCAGGCTTGATTGAACGGATACGGGCCATTACAGCCCTCCCAGCAGATCAGGTGTCGCTGCTGGCGAGCGGCGCGCTTCAGCCCTTGCCTGCTCGGCGGCGCACTGGCAGCGGTGTGCTGCACGCTCTGCATCGGTCATGGGCTTGCTGTGGGCGATGACGTCCAGGCAGCACTGCAGCTGACTGAGCACTTCGGATCTCGAATTCATGGGGTGTCCCCCTCGTTGGGCGGACACCCATGCTGTAGCACGGGGCCACCAGTGTTGTGCCCTAGCTGGCACGATCTGGACGGGGGTTAGGAACACGCCCCACCCCTCGCCGCCGCTGCCTCAGCGTGCTGGCTGACCTGCACGATCGCCGCCATCACCTGTGCGCACGCACGGGTTATCTGGTCAGCATCGTTCGGGCTGATCTGGCCATCGGCCATGGCAGAGGAGATGACCTCTGCCAGATCGCCCTTTGCAGCCGACGCCGCCAGGAGCGCACAGATCATCGTGCCGCTGGCCGGAGCATCGACACGCTGCGCCACGAAACCGTGGGTGGCCGCCAGGGCGTGCAGGATCCGGAAGTCACCGGTCTTGCCCATCAGGGCGTCGGCCTCCTGCAGGCTCAGCAGGTTGCGGTCGGTGTTCGGGTTGACCTTGCCGCGCAGCGTGGCGTCGGACATCCCCATACGCGGCGCCAGCGCGACCGATCCACCTGGGTGCTGGTGGACGGTGTCGTAGGCGGCATCGGAAACATTCATGGGCGGACTTCTCGATTGGAGACGCCTGGGCGTCGGCGGCGCACGATGGGCGCCATGGACAAGGTCAAATCAGGGATGGATGAGGGAGTCGCCCCCCTTGCGGTAGGCTGCGGTCACCACACGCACAGCCCGCAAGGAGGGCGACATGGAAGATGTGAACTTCACGCCGGAGCAAAAACTGATCTTCCGGCTTATCGGAGAGGTCGAATTGCTGAAGGGTTGCGTCCTCGACTTGATGGCTTCCCAGAGGGATCCGGCCGGGGCCGTCGCATCGATCGACCGGGCAAACCGCAATGCCATGGCGGTCATCAACGAGATGCTCCAGAACGACCCACCACCGCGGATGGCGTGCCTTGGGCATGCAGATTCACTGGCCCGGACATGGTCGGAGGCACTGACGCCTTGATGGATGCCGAGATCAAGCCGCCAGGCTTGGTCTCCTGCTTGAGGACGAGCAGGATCTGCCTGCGCAGCCAGTCCCGCACCCACAGCCTCGGATTCCACCGGTCAGGCAGCATTGGCCACCTCCCCGTCGTTGGTGGGAGGGCCGAACACGTCAGGCCGCAGCAAATGGCGGGACACGCCAGTCGCAGCTTCTATAGCCAGCACGTGGACGGCGGGGACAACGCCCTTGGCCAGCCAGCGCGTGACGGCTTGCGGCTTCTGACCGCACACACGTGCCAGCTCTGCCTGGGAGGGAGGACTCAGCTTGGAGATCGCGGATTCGACGATGTTCATAGGCGCAATCTAAACATGACGTTGATATTGAAGTCAACATCATGTTGATTGACCACGCGCCAGTCAACCGCGAACATCAACAAATGGTTGATGAATCCGCTAAAAGTCCATTCCAGCAACGGTTTGACGCCGTCTTGGCAGCTATGGATGTGCCTGGTAACCGAGCGGCTTGGGGCCGCAAAATCGGGATCACTTCAGGCCAGACTCTTTACAACTGGTACGAGCGCGACCAGAAGATTCCTGAGAAGGAACGCAAGCGCCTCGCGCAGTTCGGCATGTCAATCGACTGGATCAATGACGGCGAGGGCCAGATGCGGATGGCCGGCGCCATTGTCTCGACCCCTGCGACTACCTCCGACTATGTTCGCGTCCAGCAACTGGATGCGGAGGCAGGTATGGGGGGAGAGACCATCAACGACGACTATCCCGAAGTGATACGGGCCATGGACTTCACACCTGCCTATATCAGGTCAATCGTGGGCTTCGTGCCTCCGCCTGGCCGTCTGGTGCTTGTGACGGGGCGTGGCGACTCAATGATCCCTGTGATTCAACCAGGCGAGAGTTTGATGGTGGATACGGGAATCACTCACTTCGATGGTGATGGAATCTATCTGATCAACACTGGCAACGGTCAGCAGGTCAAAGGACTTCAGGACCGGGGCGACGCGATCTACGTGGTGAGCGCGAACACCGCCCTTTATCCGGCCTTCCCAATGCCTAAGGGAACGTTGCTAGGTGGAAAGGTCTACCTTCGAAATCGTATCGACCGTCTCAACTAATCGTAACCAAGCAGGGAACGCAGCACATGCAACTTTCATGCATCCGCATTTTGGGTCCGCTGGGGCTATTTGGCTGTCTTGCAGCAGCAACAGCATTCGCTAATGAAAGATCCTTCATGGGCATCGAGGTGGGCGCACCTGCTCCAAGCGAGTGCCCCACTGAGCGTTCTGCCTATGGACCAGACCGCTATAGCTACAGCGAGGGGAAGGCACCTTGCTGGTCCAAGATCGGGGGCACACCTGACGGCCGCGGCCTGACGTCGAATGGGGTGACCACAGTGCAAATGTGGATCAACTCTGACAGCCGCCCGCACGGAACTTCCATGCCGTACGCAGAAATTGCAGATGGCAAAGTCGAATCCGTCAGCGTGGAGACAACTGGATTCGCCGACCAAGATTCGATTCTTTCCGCACTTACCAAGAAGTATGGCAAGCCCACTCTGTTGGAACGGGAACCTGTCCAGACTGGTGTTGGCGCAAAGTTTGACCGAATCCATGCGTCCTGGAAGAAGCCTGATTTGAACGTTGAGTTTTTTGGCATGCTCGGGTCGGTGACTGAAGGGAACATTTCAGTTAGGACCGACGCCGGCAAGTCCCGATTTGAAGAGCAGTACGGCAAGGAGAAGTCGTTCTAGAAGTTCTGAGCGACTATCTCTCACATCAAGCCCCGCCCAGCGGGGCTTTTTTGTTGCCCGAAGGGTGGGATCGCTGGCCATCAATCCTGAACGTGTTTACTGATTGAGGAGGAAACATCAACTTTTTATCAACTTGATGTTGACTTCAATATCAACCTAATGTTTACTTGCTCCACGCCCAAACAACCTCATCCGAGGCAGGGCGATGGAGACCGTCGTGGACCAGCCCGCCAGCAAGACCCAGCCCTCGGCCCATCCGGCCGACGAGATCCGCCAGCAGCGGAACATCGCCGTCATCCTGCGCACCCACCTGCAGAATCAGGGGCTGGACATGCCGGGCTGCGACACCGCCTATATGGCCGCCTACTGGGCCACTCGCGACTGCGAGAAGTCCTGGGAAGCCGCACGCCGTCACCAGTTGGTGATGCTGGGCGACGCCCTCGATATCGTTCCCACCGGCCGTGATGCCCGCAGCGACCGCTCCGGAATGACGTCGACGGAACTGCAGCGCCGCCGCGACGCCCGTCAGGAATCGATCGACCGCGTACGCGGCTTGGCCAACCCCTTCGCCGTCGACTCGCTGCTGCCTGCGGACCAGATTCTGCGCGGCAACGCCGACCTGGAGCGCGCGGCATGAGCGCCGTCATCCTCTCCTTCACCCCTTCGGTTCGGTGCCAGCGCGCAGCCGGTGCCTTCGCCGCCGTGAACATCGCGGCTCGCCGGATGGGCTATGCCGAGCACCTTGCCTACCGAGCAGCGCGTCTGGCGCGCAATGAAGTCCTGGAAGGCAAGAAAAGCGCCGCCCGCGCCGTGGCCGACATGAAGGCTGATCTCAGCCTCGCCGCGCGCGATGACGGTCCGGCGGCCGCATGAGCGAGTTCTACGCCGGCCTGTGCATGGGCATCTGTCTGGGCGTGCTGCTGGTCGCCGCCGTCCTCTGCGTCGCCGAAACGATTTGGCCGACCTTCCCCGACGAACCCAAGGAGCAGTGATGCGCCGTCTCTCCTCTCTCCTCCTCTGCGGCTTTGTCCTGGGCGCCTTCGGCTGGGCTACCGGCTACTGCTACGAGCGCAACGCGATGTCGCCGGTGGTGGTCGCGCTGTTCGTTCTGCTGCTCACCGCCTGGATCACCGTCGATCAGTTCCGCCGCGTCCTGGCGGTGCTGACCCGAGCCCGCCGCATCCGGCAGATCCGCGCCGCGCGCGCCCCGGCGGCTATCTGCACCGACGACATCCACTGATTCCCAATCCGCCGGCGGTGGCCGGCGCCTACCACTGAGGTTCCGATGGCCGCTTCCCAGTTCGAATTGAAGGAACACCACGCCAGCATCGCCAACGTCAACAACCGCATCCAGCGGCATGGCGAAGAGCGACAGCTGGCCGCCGACATCAAGTTCAACCTGAGCGCACCGAACACCATCCTGGATGCGTTCGATCCGTCGCTCCGGAAGGACCTGTTCCGCAAGCCCAACAGAGGCGAACAGCAGGATCTGCCACACATCGGCGGCGACGGCCTGACCGAGGTCAAGCACACCTGCCTGGAGCCGCTGAAGCTCAACCACGAGTTCACCGGTTACGAGCTGCAGATCGATGGCCACCTCGACGGCACCGAGCCGATCGTGCTGGTCGACGTGAAGCTGAAGAAGTTCGTGGCCACGCCGCGCGAAGGCGGCAGCGTCGATCTGTCCTTCACCGCCTCCGCCGAGATCGACAGCGCCGAAGCGGCGGAGCTGACCGAAGCGTTCCTGCGCGAGGACATCCGCCTGACCCTCTCGCGCCGCGAGAAGACGGAACAGCAGCAGACCGACCTCGCCGCCTGATCCCCCTGTAGTCCATCCCCCTGCGGAATACGCACCCGCGCCGGCCGGGCAACGCCGGCAACTCTCCAACAGCCCAGGAGCACCGCATGACCAACACCACGCCGGCCACTGGCCGCATCGAGCTCGTTGACGTCGAGTCCTCGCAGATCCACAGCATCGGGCACGACCCGGACACCAATACCCTGGCCATCCGCTTCACCAAGGGATATGGCGCCAACCGCGGCCCCGGCTCGCTCTACCACTACCAGAACTTCACCGCCGCCGACTTCGAAGCCTTCAAGGGCGCCGACTCCATCGGCAAGCACTTCGGCGGCTTCATCAAGGCGTTCCCGGCCAAGTACCCGTACCACAAGGTCGCCGAGCAACAGCAGGCGGCGTAAGCGAATTCTGGGCGGCTTGTCGGTTTCTGCAGCGGAATCAAACGCGGAGCGAACCGTCAGTGCTGGCATGCCCTCACAGCATGCCCCCAGCGAAAGCTCATGGGTCAACGAGTGATGCGGATGCAACGCCGCTGACAGCCGGGAAAGACCGGCACCCATCCGCATGCGGCCTGCCGGGATTGCCCTCCCGGTCCAGGGCAACAACCCCGTAAGCAGCTCGGGGAGGCCGCAGCCGGATGGATCGCAGCACCTACCGCCCACCCATAGGCCGGCTACTCCGGCAAAGGAAATAGTCATGGCAGCACCCACTCTGCAGATTCCGCAGGACGTTATCGAGCCGATCATCCAGGCCAACATCACTGCAGCCATTGCCCAGGCGTTGGGAGGCAGCGCGAACGTGCTGGAGAAGGCAATCAGCACGATCCTCGCGACACAGGTGGACGGCGAAGGAAAGCCCAGCAGCTACCACCACTCATCGCATAGGTCGTGGCTTGACTGGGCCATCGGGGACGCCATTCGCAAAGCTGCGCGCGCGGCTATCGAGGAGCAGATCGGCACGCTGCAGACGGCGCTCAAGGAACAGATGGTCGCCCAGCTCACGAAGAAGAACTCCCCTCTGATCAAACAGATCGCGGAGGGCCTGGCAGCCGGCGCATTCAGCCCCGAGGCGATCAAGTGGCGCCTGACGATCAGTCCCGAAGCTCGCGACTGATCTACACCACGCAACCCATAACCCAAAGGAATCCCATGAACGCCCAGGTACAGGAAGGCCAGCTCGTCCCCGAGGAGGGCATGGCCGCGATGATCAACCGCTCGGAAATCGAGCAGCAGATCAGCACCGCCCGCCGCTTCCCCCGCTCGCTGAAGAAGTTCCGCGACGAAGCCATCCAGATGGTCACGCTGAGCCAGAGCATCGCGGAGCAGTGCGTCTATGCGCTGCCGCGCGACGGCAAGACCATCGAAGGCCCGTCCGCCCGCTTCGCCGAGGTGATTGCCTCTGCATGGGGCAACAACCGCGCCGGCGCCCGCGTCATCGATGACAAAGGCGAGTTCATCATCGCCCAGGGCGTTTTCCATGACCTGGAGCGGAACGTCGCCATCACCTACGAGGTGCAGCGCCGGATCGTGGACCGGCAGGGCCGCCGCTTTAAACCCGACATGATCGGCGTGACCGCCAATGCCGCCTGCTCCATCGCGCTGCGCAACGCGGTGCTGAAGGGCGTGCCCAAGGCCTTCTGGGAGGACATGTACGTCGAAGCACGGAAGGTGATCATGGGCGACATCAAGACGCTGGCCAACCGCCGCGCCGATGCGCTCGCCCACTTCCAGCGCTTCGGCGTCACCGCCGAGCAGGTCTGTGCGAAGTTGGGCGTGGCCGGCGTCGAGGACATCGGTCTGGAGCACCTGGTGCTACTGCGCGGCATCGTGACTGCGATCAAGGAAGGCGACACCACCCCGGAGGAAGCATTCGCCCCGAACGGTGAGCCCACCGCCACCACGAAGAAGTCTCTGCCGGGCTACACCGATGAAGCCTTCGCTGCAGCGCTGCCGCAGTGGCAGGCGGCGATCAACGCCGGCAAGAAGACGCCTGACGGGATCATCGCCATGGCGCAGACCAAGGGCGTGTTGACCGACGCTCAGCTCGCGCAGATTCGGAGCATGGTCCAGCAGCCTGCCGGCGAACCCGACGCGGGCCCGGCCGTTGCCGAGGAGGTTGTGGAATGAAGATCGTCGAGCTGATCCAGGGCACCCCGGAATGGCATGCACACCGCGCCACGCACCTCAACGCCAGCGACGCGCCGGCGATGATGGGGTGCAGCCCCTACAAGACCCGTGGCCAGCTGGTGCGCGAGCTCGCCACCGGCGCCGCCGCCGAGCATGACGCTGCAACCTTGCAGCGCTTTTCCGACGGCCACCGGTTCGAAGACCTGGCCCGGCCGCTGGCCGAGGCGATCATGGAGCAGGACCTGTACCCCTGCGTCGGCGTCGACGGGAAGTACTCGGCGAGCTTCGACGGCCTGACGCTGCTGGAGGATCTGGCCTTCGAGCACAAGTCGCTCAACGACGACCTGCGCCTGGCGATCCCGCTGGACGGCGGTGAGGCTACGTTGCCGCTGCACTACCAGGTGCAGATGGAGCAGCAGGCCATGGTGAGCGGCGCCGAGCGCGTGCTGTTCATGGCCTCGAAGTGGAACGGCGACGACCTGGTCGAAGAGCGCCACTGCTGGTACACGCCGAACCCCGAGCTGCGCGCGCGCATTGTCGCCGGCTGGGCCCAGCTGGAGGCCGACGTGGCTGCCTACGAGCCGGAGGCACCTGCAGCGCTGGTCGCCGCCGGCCGCGCACCGGACCAGATGCCGGCCCTGCGCATCGAGGTCACCGGCATGGTCACCGCCTCGAACCTCGCCGAATGGAAGGATCGGGCCATCGCGGTGTTCCAGGGCATCAGTCAGGACCTGACCACCGACCAAGACTTCGCCGACGCCGAGAAGACCGTGAAGTGGTGCGGCGAGATCGAGGACCAGCTGAAGGGTGCGAAGCAGCACGCACTGAGTCAGACCGCCGACATCGATGTGCTGTTCCGCACGATCGACGCGATCAGCGAGCAGGCCCGGGCAACGCGACTGGCGCTGGACAAGCTGGTCACGAAGCGGAAGGACGAGCGCCGCACGGAGATTGGCAACAACGCCCGCCGGGCAGTGCAGGACCACGTGCGCGGCATCAACGAGACGCTGGGCGAGCATGGCCTGCAGGTGCCCTCCACGCTGATCGCCGACCTGCAGGCGGCCATCAAGGGCAAGCGCTCGTTCGCGAGCATGCAGGACGCGGTCGACGCGGTGGCCACCAACGCGAAGATCACCGCCAGCCAAGCCGCCGACCGGATCCGAGCCAACGTGGCGATCCTGGCCGAGCACCCGGAACACGCGACCCTGTTTGCCGACCGCGTGCAGCTTTGCAGCAGCAAGGCGTCGGAAGACCTGCGCAATCTGGTTGCCACCCGCATCGCTCAGCACAAGCAGGCCGAGCAAAAGCGCCTGGACGATGAGCGCGAGAAGATCCGGCAGGAGGAGGAGGAGAAGGCGCGCCAGCGCGTTGCTGACGAAGCCGCCGCGCAGCAGCGGCGCGAGGATGCGGAGCGCGCTGCTGCCGCCGCGTCGGCCCGGGAACCGGAACCCGCACCCGCCCCGGCGCCGGTCGAGGCAGCGCAGACGGTCCAGCAGCCTATCGCCCAGGTAACGCGCCCGGTGCCGACCGCGGTGGCCAGCAGCCCCGCACCGGCGAGCACGAGCGCGCCGCGCGAGGTGGTCAAGATCAAGCTCGGCGACATCAATGCGCGCATCGCCCCGCTCTCGATCTCGGCAGACGGTCTGGCGCAGCTGGGGTTCAAGCCGGTCAACGCGACCGGCGCGGCGAAGCTGTACGACCAGGCGCAGTTCCCGGCGATGTGCGAGGCCCTGATCGAAGGCCTGCGCGACGCGGCGCAGCAGTATCCGATGGCCGCCTGATGGACTGCCGGACCTGCACCAAGTGCTGTCGCACCCTGCCGCTGGATTCATTCCAGCGCGCGGGGAGCCGTGGGCGCGAGCCGGCCTGCACCCGCTGCAACAACGACACGCGCCGCCTGCGCACGCCGCTGCCGGCGATCAAGCCGGATCCGGTGCAGGTCCGGCTCAACAACACCTTCAACCTGTGGCACGGGCCGGTGAGCCGCGTGCCGCTGAGGATCGCAGCATGACCAGTAAGCAAACGCCGGGTCCGTGGTCGGTATATGTCAGGAAAGGTGCCGCGATGTCGGTTGGACCATCGCACAACTGCACCGTCGCAACCGTGTGCTGCCCTCCGGTCGGAGACGCGGAAGCCAACGCCCGCCTGATCGCCACCGCGCCGGAGCTGCTGGAGGCGCTGAGGGGAATTGATGAAGCCTACTGCCGCGCTGGGGATTCCCTGAGCCGGGAAGAGCGTGCTGAGGACCGCAAACGCCTCATGGCCGCCCGCGCCGCCATCGCCAAAGCCACGGGAGAAGGCGCATGACCAGCATCCACGCACAGTTCGTGTTCGACGCTGCCACGGCGCGGCAGAAGGCGGCCGAGGCCGAGCAGCTGGCCGCCGACGTGGCCGCCTTCCGAAAGGCCGGCGGCAAGGTCCAGGTCTTGGGCACCACCGCGATCAACAAGAAGGGCATCAGCCGCCGGCAATTGGTCGAGGGTGGTGCCGAGCAGCGCAAGGCCGCGAAGAAGGGAGCAAGCCATGGGTGATATGGGCGAAACCTTCGAAGCCATGAAGGCAGCAACGAAAGAACACCGCGCGAGCATGCTGGCCCAGGCCGAGACCACGGGCTGGGAGGAACTTACCGAGTGGCACTTCCGCCGCAATTTCGGCCAGACCCGGGTGGACTGGTGGCCGAGCGGCGGCAAAGCCCAGGTGTTCGTCAAGGGCAGCGGCAAACCGCCACGCATGGTCTACGGCCACAGTCGCGTCGCCGCGCTCATCGCCAACCTGAAGGAGCAGAACCCATGAGCAAGGAACGTCCCATCCTGTTCAACGGCGCCATGGTGCGCGCCATCTTGGCCGGCCTGAAGACCCAGACCCGGCGCGCGGCGAAGCTGCCCCATCAGAATCCGCTCGGTCGATGGGAGGCATCCACCTCGGGTGGCCACGGCGCACGCGACCGGAAAGGAAACTTGGTGCCCGAGCACGCGTGCATCTGGCACACCCGCACTGGTGAGGCATTCTCTTGCCCGCTCGGTGAGCCTGGCGACCGACTGTGGGTGCGTGAAACGTGGATGGACCTCACGGGCACGGGGATCGAGCACCGGGACATGGCGACCGGAAAACGCACTCGGTACGCCTACGGCGCCGATAGCCCCAAGGGCAGCTGCAGCGACCAGGCACGCAAGGACTACGGGCTCCGGTGGCGGCCGAGCATCCACATGCCTCGCGACGCCTGCCGCCTGGTGCTGGAGATCACCGCCGTCCGCGTGGAGCGGCTGCAAGCGATCACCGTGCAAGACATTGCCGCTGAGGGCATCAGTTGCTACCCGGACATCAACCCCTTCCACGACTTCGAAGAACTGTGGACCAGCACCGGAGGCGATTGGGCAGGCAATCCATGGGTTTGGGTCATCGAGTTCAGGCAGGTGACCGCATGAGCCGCCATCCCGTTGTCCGCCGCTCGCCGAGCAAGAACACCGGCTTCAGCTGGGGCAGGTTCCCCATGGGCCTGTCCGGCATCGTCGTCTATCGCCTGTTCCGCCGCGACCACGCCGGTGCACTGCACTTCGTTGGCCTGAATTTCTACCGCCACGACAGCCGCCGGGACATGGCGATCGCGCTGCGCACTGCCTGCCACCGCCTGCGCGACCAGGTGGACGAGATCGACCTCCTTGCGCTGGGGGTCACGCCGTGACGAGAGCTTTACTCAGCCGCGTCCGCAAGAGCATCCAACTCAATGTAATCGACCGGTATAGAGCTCGCTCGCCGCGCGAAATGAGGTGCTACATCCAAACTATTTTTAAGCATCCGCTTCACTTGGCCTCGAATAGCGATGAAGTGAACACTTCCATCTGCGTTGAGAGCTACTTCGGGACCGATATCGGACCACGGGAATTTCGCGTCGAGCCGCCTTGCCAAATCAGAAACCACCTGACCGAAGCCAATCAGCTCCGCAATCTCCTTGCCAAGGTCGCCGTCAATATTATGCAACCTCTCTTGCACCTTTTCGGCCATCGGCATGAATGTCTGACCGAGCTCTTTAAGCACCCACCGCAGCGTTTTCACTTCAACAATAACAAGCGTATCCGTGCGGTTAGCCTTGTTCATTTCAGTCAGGACAGCACCAATTTTCCCTGGGAGGACTGCCAGTTCAACTGCCAGGAGACTCTCGACTATTTCGGCCGCTCCAGCCCGAATATCCACTGCATCTTGCCGCTGCTGCTCGGCAATCTTTTTGGCTTCCTCAGCGATCTTAACTGCGCGACTCGACGTGCTATGAGCGAACCACGCCACTGTGGTTGTCGCGATCACTCCTGCAAACCCTACTGCGATCGCGACCCAGTCAGACAGCTTCCCAATATCGTCCGCAAGTGGACAAAACTCCATCCCCATAAATCCTCCCATATGTCGGAGCGCATTCTGCCATGAACGCCATCCACCCGAACGACCGCGTCTACACGCTCGAACGTGCCTTAGCCGCAGCCATCGCACAGGGCGAAGACCGCAAGGTGCTGGAAGACCTGCGCGAAATCTTGGCCGAAGCCCGGCGGGACGCACGCTGATGAGTGCCCTCGTCCTGCAGCCTGCCGAAGGCAAGGCACCGGGCCGCATGAAGCAGCCGACCAAGGACGCGCTGCGCCACTGGCTGGTTCTGGCGGTCGAGCGGAACGAGCAGCTGCAGGGCGAGAACCTGGTGCTGCGCCGGGCCGGCCTGCTGACGCCCGAGGAACGCGAGCCGCTGCTGGCTGAGCTGATCGAAGCGGCGGCCAACCTGGGCCACTACGAAACGCTGCGTAGCAGCCCCAACGAAACGATCGAGTACTGGCGCGCGGAGGTCCAACGCCTGCGCGCCGCGCTCGGCGGAGGCACAGGCGAGTGAACGGTCGCGCGTGGACTGCCGACGATGACGAGACGCTGCGCATCAACTGGCCGCGGTTCCCTGCGTTCCTGATCGCGCACGTTCTGGGGCGTGGGCGCGCATCCGTCTACCGCCGCGCGCACCAGCTCGTGCTCAAGAAGGCGGATGACTTCGAAACGCAGCCGCTGGCGCGCCTGTGGAACGGTACCGAAGATCCACGCTCCATCGCCGCCCGCTTCCGGCCGGGCTCGGTGCCGGCAAACAAGGGGTTGAAGCGGCCCGGCTGGGCACCAGGGCGCATGGCTGCCACCCAGTTCAAGAAGGGCCGCCCTGCGAGCGAGTCTCGCAACTACGTGCCGATCGGCACGGAGAAGGTCGACCCAAAGCGGAAGGCGCTGATGCGCAAGGTCACCGATGACCCGTCCATCTTCCCGGTCAAGCGTTGGCGTCCGGTGCACGTGATCGTCTGGGAGGCGGCTCACGGGCCGGTGCCAGATGGACAGATCGTGATTTTCCGCCCCGGCATGAAGACGTTCGTCGCGGCCGATATCACCGCCGACCGCCTGGAGGTTGTGACTCTGGCCGAGAACATGCGGCGCAACGCCTTCCACAACCGCTACCCGCCGGAAGTCAAAGAGCTCATCCACCTGAAGGCGCGGATTACCCGCCGGATCAACAAACGCACGAAGGAGCAGCAGCATGAAGAACAAGGTCAGTGACGTCCGGGACCACCTGGTGGCCATGTTGGAGAGGCTGGGCGACGACAACCTGAGCGCCGAGGACATGGGCCTTGTCATCGAGCGCGCGAAGACCTCGACGATGGTGGCCACCACCTACATCGGCGCGGTCAAGGTCGAGCTCGATGCAATCCGACTGATGGATGAAACCGGCAAGCTGGCCACGGCCGTCGGGGTGCCGCAGCAGGCGCCCGCACTACCGCCGGGCAGGAACTGATGTCCCGCCGCCAGCACGCCAACAACGGCATGGCCGCCGGTGGCCGGCCCATCCGGGTGCCGCGCTCCGTCACCAGCGTGCGCGCGCACCTGCGCCGGCATCTGGCCGAGGAAGGCCGGCGCATGCAGGACCTCGCCCCGGTCTGGGGCTGCACCAGGCACAACGTCTACGACCTGTTCTACGAGGACAGGCCGCTCTCCCCCAACCACATAGACCTTGCCGCGCAGTTCCTCGGCCTGGACGACTTCGACACCAACGAACTGCGCCTGCTCGGGGCCCGTGAGGCCGGCTGGCAGATCGACACGACCTATCTTCTGGAGACCGCCCAATGAGCACGACCCCTGACACCTCAGTGTTCGTCAACGCCATCGCCTGCGACCTGGAGGAAGGCGGGTTCCGGCAGGTCAGCGGCACCACGCTGCGCCGGACGCTGGCCACCGCTGTGAGCGCGGCGCTGCCGCTGCTGGAAGCGGGGAATCCCGTTTCCGAGCTGGCCGAGCAGCAGGGGCAGGTCATCGTTCATGCCCTTGCCGATGCCTACGCAGCTGGTGCTGAGGGCTTGCAGTTCGGAGGGCTGGCCCGGATGGAGACGCTTGCCGCCGCCCTCGCCCCAACTGGCAAGCAGCAGGTTGGCGAGGTGCAGGGGGATGCGCTGCGGGAAGCGGCTATGGCCGTCCTGGGCCACATCGTCACCGACACACAGCCCGCCTATGACGCCAAGCAGCAGCTTGTCGCCGCCCTCGCCGCCCGCCAGCCGGGATCGTTCCCTGCCGGGTGGAAACTGGTTCCGGAGCTTGCCAGTGAGGAACAACTACGAACAGCACTTGATACGGGCGTCTACCACGACGGCGAGGATTCCGCTCGAGCCGTCCTTGCGGATGAGTACCGCACGATGGTCGCGGCCGCACCGCCCGCGCAGGGCATCGACCTGGGGCAGCAACGGCCGCTGATCGCCCGCTCGCTGGCGGAATGGCACGAGGACGACGGCAACGTGATGTGGTGGGCTTGGTGTGGGCGGGGCTGGGCAGGTGAACCTGCATGGTGCGGTACGCCTAGCGATAGCGACTGGCCCGGCTACCACACGCATTGGACCCAGCATCCTTCCCAGCCCGCCCTGATCGACCAGCGCGATGCAGCGCCGGGGGTGGCGTCGTGAGCCTGCCCTACGAGAACGCCACCAGCGGCAACAACGCGATCAACGATATCCAGAAGATGCTGCGGTCGTTCGGCTGCCAGCGCTTCGCCACCGGCGAGGACTATGAAACCGGCGAGCTGTTCATCCAGTTCGAGCACCGCGGCCGGCAGGTGCAGCTGAAGGCCAGCGCCAAAGGCTACGCCGCAGCCTGGCTGCGAGAGCATCCCTACGGCCCGCGCATCCGCGCCACCCGTGCCGACCACGAGGCCAAGGCCCTGAAGGTCGGAGGCGTGGCCGTTTACTCGATCCTGCGCGATTGGGTGAAGGGTCAGGTCACCGCGATCGAGATCGGCATGCTGACCTTCGAGGCGGCGTTCCTGTCGCACATCCTGCTGCCCAGCGGCGAGACCGTGATTGAACACGTGCAGCACCAGAAGCTACTGCCGCAGGAGGTGGACCGTGGCTGAAACCTCAGCTCTAGCGCCGGTCGATCGCCTCGCGCGCAATCTCACTGCCGAGCTGGAAAGCGTCCTCAACATCAACCAAGTCCCGATGGCCATCGGCAAGCTTTCGCGGCCGCTCCCCATCTATCTGGACAGCCTGGACCATCACTTCGCCTGTGTCGAAATGCCAGATCTCGACGTCGAACTCAATGCCCTTGTAGCTGCCCGATCGGGTGTACTTCTGGATGCTGTCCATCGTCGTCTCTCATGTGGTCACGCGGCGGATGCTGGCCGGAATAATTGCCGAGTTCAAGCCCCAGCCCTTTATGAATCTGGAGGTGCCCCATGAGGACGGAACTACAGCTCACCCTCGGCGACGCCGTCCAGCGCACCGGCCACGATTTGGCCAGCATGAGCGGGGTGGACCTGCGGTCGGCAGGCCCGGCCACCGTCCGCGCATGGGAGGCGCGCGGACTGGCCCTGCATCACCTTGCCGCCGGCAACATGGCCGAGGCGCTGAAGGTCATGGAGGCCGCCCGACCGGCCGGCCGCCGTTCCCCTACACCTGCGACGAATCAGCCGCGCACCGCGGCGAAGGAGACAAGATGACCAGCAACGTGCAACCGCTCACCCCGCGCCGCCTGCTCCGCAGGAGCGAGGTCCAGGACCGGGTCGGGCTCTCGAAATCGACCCTCTATTCGCGCATTTCGGTCGGATCCTTCCCGAAACCGGTCACCTTGGGGAGCTCGGTTCGGTGGGTGGAATCAGAGGTCGAGGCCTGGATTTCGGAGCGCGTTTCGGAGCGGGATCATGGCAACGAAACTGGGGGTACGGCTGGGGGTACAGGCTCAGGTTCCGGCGCTCCACCCCTTGCCGCGTAAGGCTCGGCCGGGCGAGTAAGGTAGAGCCCACCTCCACCATTAGACGGTCCCACAAGGACCACAGAAAGCCGGAACCTCCCGTCAAACAAGGGGTTCCGGCTTTTTTGTTGTCCGGGGTTGTCCGGCCTGTTCCGTTGCAGCCTATGACCGACGCTGCCCTTCGTCGCACCAAGCCTGCCGACAAGCCACAGAAGCTTGCTGATGGCGGCGGCCTGCTCCTCCTGATCACTGTTGCAGGCGCCAAGAGCTGGCGCTGGAAGTAACGCGTCGCCGGCAAGGTGAAGCTGCTGACGCTCGGCCCCTTACCCCGACGCCAGCCTGGCGAAAGCCAGAGAGGCACGAGAGGACGCGCGGCAACTGCTGGTCAGTGGCGTGGACCCTAGCGAGCACCGCAAGGCCGCGACTGCCACCCGTGCCGTGGCTGACGGCGAGAGGTTCGAGGTCATCACCCGGGAGTGGCTCGCTGGCCGACCGTGGGTGCCGGCCACGGCAAGAAAGTGATTGCCTGGTCCGAGAAGGACGTGTCCCCTTGCGTCGGCGCTCGGCGCGCCGGGGACCTGAAGGCTTCAGATGTCCTGCAGATGGCCCGGCGGATGGAGGCCCTGGCTGCTTTCGAATTAGCTCACCGAGTGATGCAGAACTGCGGGGAGATCATGCGATACGCCGTGGCCACTGACAGAGCCGCCCGGAATCCGTCAGCTCATCTGCCACCTCCACCGCCGGATCGCCGGCATGATGCCCTTGCCTATCAGCGAGACCAGAGTGTTGTAGATGTCATAGTTGACGATGTTGGTGTTGATACCACGCTCGCCGATGCTGCAGACCTTCTTGACGGGCACGTAGGTCAGTGCCCTGAACTCGGTTTTAGGTGAGGTTCTTGTTCTGCGGAAGGACGCAGATGGAAAGCTGGGAACCAGCGTTGGCTTGTGCCTCGGGCATTGCCGTATCTCCTCGCGATGGGCGAACAAAAGCCCGCCACGGGGCGGGGTTCAGGAAAAAACAAAAGGCCCGCAGAAAGCGGACCTTTTGAGGACAAATGGAAGCACTGGGATGGTCGCGAGTGCTTACTTCATGGGCTTGACCTGCTTGATCTCATATTCAAAGGACAAGTCCTTTGTTGTGTGGTCCAGCACAACACGCTCGCCTTCGATCAATTCCTTCGGGCCGCGAACAAAATAAGAACCAAAGTCCTTGTCTCCGGATAGCACAAGCTTGCCGTCGTCGGCGCGGCTGATACTCACCGATGACTCCGCTTGGGAGTAGCCATCGAAATAGCGGCCCGAAAAGCCAACCCAAGACTCAAGCGTGGACGGAGTACTGACGAGGTCTGCAGTGAGGGAGATGATGGCGTCGCTGTGCGGATCATTGCCGCCGAGGAAACGCAAGGTCAGTAGGTAGTTCATGTGATCCCCTGATTGGTCGAGCAAAATTGCCCTGTAACCACTTGGGGATGGAATCAGACTTTCACAAGCTCTTTACTACTTCGCGGGACTAAGCTTCGCCGCCACCAGCTGCATCGCTTGCGGTCGGGTGAACCCAGCTTCCACGTACGCCAGGAAATCTGAGCGGACGAAAGGCGCCTGCCCGCGGTTGAAGGTTTCCAACAAAGGCCGATTGCGGCGCATCCGATCAACGGCATCGCGCAACGCCTGCAACTCGCCCTCGGTGGGCGGCGCGGCGCTCCGCACTAGATGGAGCGAGGGTCGGTTGGTCACGTCTAAATTCCAAACATCTTTTCCGCCTGCGTTGGTTCACGGCAGATGTCGTCGACAAGTCTTTTATGGATACCCAGCAATTCATCCAGCAAATTTTTCAGTCGCACACGCGCTTCTGAAATTTGCTTATCCATGCTCTTGAGCTTGTCTGCTTCCCGCTTCTCTTCAGCCAGCGCCTTCCTCTGCGCCTCAAGCAAATCGAGTTGACCGGTGTACCTAATGAGTTCAATCGCCTTTTCAAGGGCAGACCAAGCACGATCAACATAATCTTGCAATGGCCTACTGAATTTACGCAATCTTTGCAAATCACTTCAAACCGCATTTAGCAATCCCTGCCCTTCCGAAGCGCAGGCCGCAGGTAACTCAATCTGGCTCAACTCATTAAACTTAGCTCTAACGTCGGCGAGGGAAACCATTACGAACTCAATTTCGGTGTGTTCCACGGTGATCCTAGCAATCAAATCCTCGCCATGGAACGGTTACAGGCTGCATGACCCGCTGCGGACCCTGGATAATGCTCGACGTTCAGGGCCTCCGTTCCACCCGCATGCCAGCGGAGATCGTGTCCTCGGCGAAGGCGGCGATGATCTGATCGGTGATGCGCGTGCCCACCATGATCCCTTGCTCTCTCGGCGCCGCGCACGCGCCAGCGCGCCCACGTCTGGAATCGGGCTGGCTCCCGGCGCGGCAGCTAGCCCGCGCGGTCATCGGAATAAGTCGCCCGGCCCGCGGTCCAGCTCCTCCTGATCTGAGGTCGGTCTGGCGAGGAGCCGGGCAAAGGTGGTGGGATGACGTGGAGTCGAAACACGCGAGTCGTAGACGCCGGATTTACAATCCGGCCCAGAGCCCATCTGGCAACTCACCCCGCATTTAGAGCCGATCACCACCGCTGAATAGGCAGATTGGCCCGGGGTCATGGACGCAGCCCAGTTTCCGCCTGAGAATGGATGTGCCGACCCCTGTCGCCTCACGGCGAGGATGGTGGGCCTGGTCGCACGGCGGTCGATCGGTGTCGGGGTCCCGGAAACGCAGAAGCCCCAGCGCAGGGCCGGGGCTTGATGGTCAATTCCTGACAATCGCGCATTTATTGCATCTATCTGTGCAAATTTTCAAGAACAATAATCGTTGATGTAGACGTGGGGATCGCCACCACCCAAGTTCACATCGATGCCGGTCGCTCGATATCCCTTCGGATGCTCGTCTGCCCAAGCGTTAAACAATGGCCGCCAGTTCGCATCCCGAGGCAGACCCGAACGCTTAAGAAAATCAGGGAGGATCAGCTTCAACGTCTTGCGGTCGTCGTGCTGTTGCCACTCACCTTCCGGTACGTCATCGATCCATCCGAAATTCACCATGCGCTCCACTGTGTCATGCGGCGATCCTGCCGCCCATGAAGTCTACCCCGCGCTGCAGCTCGCGGCGGTACTGCCAGATGGACAGCTCCCCGCCTTACTGCTCGGCCACCATTCGGGCCTTCACCGCCTGGTTGACACCGTGAACTCGGTCCGCAGGATCAGTGCCCGCAGCGGGTACTGCCGGTGCATCGACGCCACGGCGCGATTGACCCAGCGAAGTTCGTCGGGCGTGCCGGTGTCCACCGCAATCTCCGGGTTGTCGTGGGGGTGATCAGCGCCGTTGGCGGAACGGATGGGGCTGACGGCCCACATCGGCAGCATGCTCATCCCCTCGACACCTGAGCGTGCAGCCATGAAACGCCTCCGCCCCGCCACATCCCTGCCCACCAGCTCCCGCGTCAGCGGTGCATGGTCCCGAACCTTGTCCAGGACGTGCACGCTCCGGTCGGCGCGGCTCAGCGCGAAACGGTTCACCTGGGCGTGGCCCCAGCGGCGTAGTCGTTCGGTCAGCGGATCGTCATTGCGCATCGCGCAAGCCCTCGAGTACAGCAGCGTCGAATCGGAACACGGGCAAGCGCCCGTCGGTGTCGCAGCTGCCCTGCCGCGCGGTGAAGGCCTTGCAGTGGTAGCCGTCGGTGCCCTGCTGACGGAACTGGCAGGCCCAGCACCGGCCATGCCGGCGCAGTTGAAGCCGGTACCGCTTGCGCAGCCGCAGGTTGCCGTCGCGCTTGTACCGCTCTGCCTCGGGAGTCACATAATCATCGCGGTCGAGAACGTGGCACCCTTCCGCTTGATCACGCGGGTCGCCCAGTAGCGGTTTGCGCTGATGGGATATAGCAGTGTGAGGTGAATCATCGGGCGGCCTCCTTCAGCTGCAGCCGGGACAGAGCTACGTCGAGTGCGGCCAGCTCGTCCATCTTTATGGATGCGCCACATGAACTTCTCGCCATGCCAGCCATTGTTGCTACCCTGATGGCAATCCTTGCAAAGCGCCACGGTGAAGTGCCGGCCCTGCTTTATGTGATGGGCATCGCTAGGGGCTGGACCATCGCAGACACTGCAGGCCAGCAGCTTCACCGCTCCGGACATGGCGTTCCTCCGCTGCGGTGAGCGCCTTGGACTTTTTGGTCCTCATCGGCGCCACCCGAGCGGTAGAATCCGCAAAACCACAGGAGGTAACGAATGACACAAGGACGCACAGACCGCGACTGGATTATCGTTGCTGTCATGACGTTTGGAGCCGGGGCGTTGCTTTCGTGGGCGCTCACAACGAACGACGGGGCTTGGCCCGAACTCACCGTCGAGCAAGGCGCGGCGTGGGTCCAGGCAATCGGCAGCATCATTGCAATTTTTGTCGCTATCGCAATCCCGGCAATGCAGCGGTGGTCGGACAAGAAAGCTCGTGAGAAGGAAAAAAGGTCTCAGCAAGTCATTACCGCAGGCGCGATCCAGCCTACGATCGACGCGCTTCGTCGCAGGGCGAGTTTTCTCAAGGAATCCGTAGAGGAAGGAAGAACGGTTGATTGGCTCAAAGGTTCGATCCCCGAGAACGCGTTCGATGCTCCAAGCACCTTGGATAAGTTCCACTCTTCCTTCCACTTGCTCGACGGAACTGGCGAGCTTGCGAACCGTTTCGTTGCGAGCCTGTACTGGCTTCAACAAGGCATGCATGCAATCCACAAACGATCTTTCGGCCCGGAGCTTCGCCGGCAGATCAGAAGGGATTGCGATAACACTATCGAGCTCGCGCAGAACCTTGCCGAAGAGCTGGCGGCTATCTGCGGTCGTCCTGACCGTCGCATCCGTAAGGACAAGCATTGAATTCACGCTGCCCTCCGGTTCTGCACGGCCATGTCCCAGAACTCGGCGCGCACGCAATCGAGCATGATGTCGCCGCGCTCGGCGATGGCGTCCATTCGCTGCCGCTGGGTGATGGTCGGGTTTCCAGTTGAGCGTCTGCGCTTCATGCCACGCGCCCTGACGTTAGAATCGGCGACATAGGAAGGGAGCACTTATGAAGCAAGGACGTAACGACAGAGATTCGACCGTTGTAGCCATCATGGCATTCGCCGCAGGCGCGTTTCTTGTGTGGGCATTGTTGAGCGGCCATCCACCGAGCAAGATCAAGCCCACCGGCGATTTGCCGGCTTGGGTCCAGGCGATCGGTAGCATCTTAGCAATTGTCGTCGCCATAGTTGTTCCGTGGCGGCTTGCTGTCCAAGCGCGAGCTGACCTCCGTGAGCGAGATTTGCGCGACAGGACGGAGCGGATGGAGGATCGAGCAGCGAGAGCACAGAGCTATGCTTTCGTTATGCTGCCGCAGGTCGATCAGATCCGAGGGCAAATCCTTGCTGCGCAGCGGCGCTGGATGCGAAATCCTTTCGGCGAAGAGGACATCATTGAACTCCTCACGATCCCTGATGGCATTACCGAGATGCTC
Source organism: Stenotrophomonas sp. PS02301 (assembly GCF_029959485.1). NCBI lineage: Bacteria > Pseudomonadati > Pseudomonadota > Gammaproteobacteria > Lysobacterales > Lysobacteraceae > Stenotrophomonas > Stenotrophomonas sp. PS02301. The sequence goes on along the minus strand of NZ_JASCOO010000014.1, from coordinate 35,721 downwards.
CTGCAGATGCACGAGGTATCCCGTGCCGGCAATGAGATTCGATCTGTGATTGTTGCTGTGAATGACCTGAGAAGAGAGGTCTCGTACTTCAGTGACTATTACCGAAACGGCGGCGAGTACCGAGACCATGAGAATGTACTCCAGGAAGAAATGAAGGAACCCGACGATGTCTCGAAGAGCTTTGGGCAAGCATTGGCTAAAGTTGCAAAAGCCCGGATAGCACTTACAGCAATTCTCAGCAGCCGTTGAATGCAGAAGCGCCATTAATGACCTGCCGTCTTTCGAATGATGGATTCCACAGCTTCACGTCTCTCTGCGGGCATGCAGCCGTCGCCGTTACGGCCGTCCCACAGTTAGTTCCAGCGGCCCTCGTCCATGTCGACTAAGTTCAGCGACTCGGTCTCGGTGCGGGCCAGCCTCCCGATGCCAGGCAGGTCACACTCGACGGCCTCGCAGCCGATGCCGGACTCCTCCTGCAGCTTCTTCAGGGCATCTTGCTGGGACAGGCCCGTGAACATCTCGACGTTGTCTGCCAGCCAGCCGGAGAGGACGTGCGCTTTGCGGTAGAGCATCGGATTACGGTCTTGGCGCAGCGTCGCGCGCAGCAGCAGGCCGGTGCCGAACTTGCGCTCGCGCAGCGACAGCTGGTCCACCGGGTGCGCCGGCACTAGGGCACCGATCAGCTCGCAGGTTTCCGGATCCACCAACTGCCGCACCTCAATGTTCATATCCCTGTTGCGCAGCTTCCTCTTTGCCTTGGCCAGCGCGGTCGTGTTCATTCATCGTCTCCGGCTGCTCGATCGCGGCTGCTACGGCAGCGGCAGATCGAACTCGTCCTCTCCCCCGGCGGCGGCCGCGATCGCCTTGGCCGTGTAGTTGGGTGGCGTCCCGGTGTAGTCGTGGAAGGAGCTGCACTGCAGTCGGTGCTGTAGGTGGCAGGTGGCTGTCTCGCCCTAGCGGTTCTTCGCCACGATCAGTTCGGAGATCCCCGGGGCGCCGCAGGCATCCTTGGTGTAGTAGTCGTCCCGGTAAAGGGAGGCGACCACGTCGGCGTCCTGCTCGATGGCGCCCGACTCGCGCAGATTGGCCATGCCGGGGCGCTTGTCGGTCTTCGTCTCCAACCCACGATTGAGCTGGGACAGCGCCATCACCGGGCAGTTTAGATCCTTGGCCAGCCGCTTCAGCTGCCGCGAGATGTATACACGTCCGCCGTGCGGTTCTCGGACTTGGCCTTGCCAGTGAGCGGCTGCAGATAGTCCACAACCAGGCCGCCCGCCACCTTGGCGTGCATGCGCGACCCACGGGGAGCCAGCGCGTCCACGGACAGCAAGCCGCAATCGTCGATCACCAGCGGCAGCGCTTGTAGATATGCGCGGGCCACCGATGTAACGCGGCGGCTGAAGATCGACGCGCACGCAGCGTTCGACCCGATGTGGGAATCGAGGTCCATGAAGCAAAAGCAGGCGCACGCCTGGCCCGGAAAGCGGTTGGGCCTGCCCCACCGTGACTGCCACATCGGCTGGATGAGCGATGAGGACCTGCGCTGGGTTGTCGAAATCTGAGAAGGAGCAGCAGCCTGACCAGCATCCACGCACAGACCGTGTTAGACGCCCCCACCGCGCGGCAGAAGGACGCCGAGGCAGAGCAGCTGGCCGCCTAAGTCGCTGTCTTCCGAAAGACCGGCGGCAAGGTCCAGGTAGTCGGTAACACCGGCATCAACGAGAAGGGCATCAGCCGCCGGCAGGTGGTCGAGGGTGGCGCGGAGCGGCGGAAGTCCGCGAAGGCAGGCAAGCCGTGAGCCGCCGCCCCGTTGTCCGCCGCTCGCCGACGAAGAACACCGGCTTCTCCTGGGGCAGGTTCCGCATGGGCCCGCCCGGCATCATCGTGTACCGCCTGTTCCGCCGCGACCACGCCGGCGCCCTGCACTTCATCGGCCTGAACTTCTACCGCCGCGACACCCCTCGGGACATGGCGATCGCGCTGCGCGCCTCCTGCCACCGCCTGCGCGACCAGGTGGATTGGATCGATTTGGTGGCATTGGGGCTGGGGGCGTAATCAAACCCGCCTTCAGATCATCTGAGGTTCGAGGCGCCTTCTGCCGCCGTGCCTAGAACCTCTACCCGGAACTCCGAAATGAAGCCGGGTGCAAGTTCTGCTGTGAATTGGAGCAGCTCTTGAAGGGATTTAAGGGCGTGGGGTCGACCGCTATAGCTGAACGTCGTTGCAAACCCAGACGCGATGGGCGGGGCCGTATGAACACTTTCGACAATATGGGTGGCCAGCTGGTTAATGTCCCGGCTGAGACTGATAACTGTGGCGGCGTCGGCACCCAAGCTATCTCGGAGATTGTGCAGATGCTCCTGCATGCTTTCCGCGCTTGGGAGAAGAGAATCCATTAGTGGAGTAATCGCTGTCGCTACACGGCGCCAGTTGGTCGTCTTCTCGCCGGAGTCGTCGATCACACTTTTGAGCGTCTGCGCGTAATAAGTCACTCGTGCTTCAAGTGCCCTGACCTCGTGAAGCAGAAGACGACCGATGATCCGAGCGTGAGCCTCTCGGGCCTGTACCGCCTCGCCATGTTGCTGCTCCGCGATCCGTTTCGCTTCTTCTGCGATTCCGGCTGCTCGTTCAGAGGTCTTGTAAGCCATGACTGCAACCACTGTCGTCGCCAGCGTGGCGAGTCCGCCCACGGCGACGGCCATCCAATCGGCCAAGTTTCCCACTTCGTCCGCAAGCGGACAGAACTCGATTCCCATAACCCCTCCCTGTTGGAGCGTATTCTGCCGTGACTGCATCCATCCCAACGACCGTGCCTATGCGCTGGAGCGCGCCTTTTGCCGCCGCAGTCGCCCAAGGGCTGCGACGCAGCCTGGTTGCGCGAGCATCCCCACGGCCCGCGCATCCGAGCCCCCCCCCACGCCGACCACGAGGCCAGAGCCCTGAAAGTCGGCAGCGTGACCGTCTACTCGATCCTGCGGGACTGAGTGAAAGGCCAGCTCACCGCGATTGAGATCGGCATACTGACCTTCGAGGCGGCGTTCCTGTCGCACAACCTGCTTCCTAGCGGCGAGACCGTGATTGAAAACGTGCAGCAGCAGAAGCTGTTGCCGCGGGAGGCGGACCGTGGCTAAACCGAATTCGCTAACCGACGGGGGACGCCTTTTTTTGGGCGTCCACCCAAGCTTGTCGGTCCTGACCCGCAGTCAAACGAAGTATCTCGGCAAGCCTTATGCCGCCTTTCGACTCATCTTCCACCTTAAGGTTCAGCCATTTGCAGAGTTCTTTGCGCAGTCCAAGCAAGCTCGCGCATACCTCTTCGTACCAAGCAACATCGCCAGCAAGGTTGTATATAACGCCCGCCTCAGGAACCAGAAGAAAGCCTCGCCGTTGCTCCGCAGCTGCGACACTGGACACAGCCTGAGCAATCGCAGTCCGGACCTTTGGCGGAACAAATTCACTGAATGCAATCAATTCCACCGCGGATCGTGGATTGAGCATCTGAACGCACTTATTGACCTGCTCGTATTCCCAAGAGGTAACAACTTTGTTCGCCGTGGTCGGCACTCGAACAGCTGCCCGGAGATGAAGCTCCTGCACGAGGAGGTCATCGACGGCAACCATACCCAGCAATTTGGCTTGCCCTCTCCGCGAATGGTAGTTCAACGCCACAGGAAGAATGCCCACCAACAACGCGACCACGACAGCGATGAAGGTCGCGACCGCGGAGAGTGCTGCCCAGTCAAGGCGACAGGTCGGTGCCCAGGAAATGCAAGGAACCATCACTTCTGCAGCGATCATCGGACCATCTCCATATGGGTGCGGCGGCATTGTGCCATGGAGGTTACCAATGGCTGACGGTCCTAAGATCACCTTCGGCGATGCGCTCAGGCGAGCCGCCCTTGAGCTTGCCGGTATGTCCGGCGTGGATCTGGCCAAAGCAGGGCCTAAGACCGTTCGCCTATGGCAGGCGCGGGGCTTGGCCCTGCACCACCTCGCCGCCGGCGACATGGATGAAGCCGTGAAGGTGATGGCCAACCTAATCCGCGGTGCTTTATGAGCCTGGGTGGAGTCTGCCTAGAACTCGATCTCGAAGTCAGGACCGACTGCTTTGACCTCTCTCAGGCGTTCGTCGGCGTAATTGGCGGCTGCGATCGGGTCGTCAGACGCAGCTTCATCAAGGGCATGAACGTATGCCTCCCCCGCCCGGTTCGTCACCGTGATTGTTCCGACCCACTTGGCGGCAACCCCCATCTTTTCGGAACCAGACCACAGTTTGTAGCCGTCGAGCTCTCGGTCCATGTTCGTGACGTCCATTCTCTGGAGGATGGCCGATGGTAGACAAACTGCACTGCAAAGCAAATCAGCCACACATTAATGCGAAGGAGATCAGATGACCAGCAACGTGCAACCGTTCACCCCGCGCCGCCTGCTCCGCAGAAGCGAGGTCCAGGACCGGGTCGGCCTGTCGAAATCGACCCTCTATTCGCGCATTTCGGTCGGATCGTTCCCGAAACCGGTCACCTTGGGGAGCTCGGTTCGGTGGGTGGAATCCGAGGTCGAGGCGTGGATTTCAGAGCGCGTTTCGGAGCGCGATCATGCAAACGAAACTGGGGGTACGGCTGGGGGTACAGACCCCGCTTCCGGCGCTCCGCCCCTTGCCGCATAAAGCTCGACGGTGGAAGGCAGAGCCCACCTCCACCAATTAGCCGTTTCGACGGTGCATCAAAGGCTGGAACCCTAGAGAAATCGAAGGTCCCGGCCTTTTTTGTGCCCGTCTTCCGCATCCGACGCAGACGCTCACCCCCTCACGGCAACGTAAACTTCCGCGCCATCCGCAGCGGCCACACCGAGGTGAACTGCGCACCGCCCACCAGCCGGTACGCCGCGGACACGCTGTGCAGCACGCCCATCGCCTCCAGCACATCCTTGGTCTTCCGGAACGTCGGGCGCGGATCCGCGGTGAACATGAAAAGGTTGATCTCTTTCGCGCTGACGTCGTAGCCGTCCAGCGTGGCGGCCTTGCCGAGCGCGTTGGTCAGCTCGGCCTCCAGCGTGGCCAGAAAGGCCTCGTCGTCCAGCGACTTTCGCCAGAACTTGATCACAAGCTGGTAATCCATCAGGCGTTCCCGTCGTTCAAGAAGTGAACCGCCAAGGGTACCCGCATGGCAGGCATCACGCTGTCTTTGAGGCGGCCGCAATCATCTGCGCCAGCCGGTCGGCGATGGCCTGCCGCACCTTCGGCGCCAGCCGCGAGCGCGACAGCGCTTCGAACACCCACATGCCGTCGGCGGCGAGCTTGGCGATGAACAGGTCCAGCGCAGCCGGGTCGCTCAGGTCCTGCGGCGTGGGCGGCGACCAGCGTTCGACCACATCGGTCCACGGCTGCATGTTCTCGTCGGTGGCGGCCGCGTCGAACATCAGCTGCAGTTCGGCCCGGCTCGCGGCCTGGGCACAGGTGAGTGCGTAGGCCTGGTAGCGCTCGGGGGCCTCCGCCGCGTCGGCAGGTTTGCCCGCGGCATCGATCATGCTCGCCTCCCACACGCCGGCCAGGTGCTGGTGGATGCCCTGCAGCAGCGCATCGCGCGAGGGGAAGTGGTACAGGAGGCCGCCCCGGGCGATGCCGGATTCAGTGGCGACCGCATCAAAGGTCAGTGCGGTCATACCGTCGCGTTCGATCACGCGGACGGCGGCATCCAGGATGTTGGTTCGGTTGCTCGGGCGCATGGGCTCAGTGGGCGTGGGAGACGGTGGTGGCGGTGCCGGGGCCATGGCGGCGCAGCAGCACGCCGGTGACGACGGTACCGAGCAGCAGCACGGCGGCGATCACATACAGTATCCAGACATAGCTGGCATCGTAGGCGCTGGCGGCAGCACGTAGCCAGCCTGCATCGGCACCGGGCTGCGCGGCCAGTGCGAACGCCTGCTGGATGCTCTCGCCCGCCGCAGCGTCCACACCGTCCGGCAGCGTCACGGTGGCCGAGTACAGCGCAGCGATCAGGCTGCCCAGCAGGGAGACCGCGAACAGGCTGCCGAATTCATAGGACACCTCCTCCACCGAGGAGGCCATGCCGGCGCGGTGCGGGGGCACGTTGCCGATGATCGCGGTGGAGGCCACGGAGATGGTGGCGCCCATGCCCAGCCCGGTGAGCAGCAGCCCGGCGATGGTCCAGCCGAGGTCGCTGCCGAACGTCATCGCCACCAGCAGCACGCCCGCGGTGCCTGCGCCCAGCCCACCGGTGATCAGCGGCAGCAGCCCGACGCGGTGAAGGAACATGCCACCGAAAATGGCGCTGGGCAGGCACCCGATCGCCACCACGGACACCAGCAGGCCCGCCTGCAAGGGGGTGTAGTCGGCGACCAGCTGGAAGCGCTGGGTGGTCAGCAACTGCAGGCCGGCGATCGCGAACATCGCAAACGCCGCAGAGAGCACACCGGCCAGGAACGGCGCATTGCGGAAGATGACCACGTCGAGCATCGGATACGGCAGGCGGCGCTGGCGGCGCAGGAACAGCACCAGCCCCACCACGAATACCAGCGCCGCACCGGCTGCGAGCAGCCCGTTCGGCGGCGCATGCGCGACCTCCTTGATCGCCACCACAAGGCCGGACAAGGCGATCAAACTGAGCAGCGAGGAGATCAGGTCCCATGGCTTGCTTGCATCAGGCCGCCCGTGCGGCGCGAACAGCACGGCCCCGACCATGGCCAGCAGCACGATCGGCACATTGATCAGAAACACCGCGCCCCACCAGAAGTGCGCCAGCAGCACGCCACCGACGATCGGGCCGAGGGCCGCGCCGACGATGGAAATGCAGCCCCACACGGCGATGGCCAGGTTGCGCTCGCGCTCGTCTTCGAAGGTCAGGCTGATCAGCGCCAGCGTGGCGGGCATCATCGCCGCCGCGCCCACGGCCAACAGCGCGCGCGCGGCGATCAGCAGATTGGCGTCCGGCGCGAACGCGGCCAGCAGCGAGGCGATGCCGAAGATCACCAGGCCGATCAGGAACATGCGCCGGTGCCCCAGGCGATCGCCGAGAGTACCGGCACCCAACAGCAGGCCAGCCATCACCAGGGGATAGGCGTTGATGATCCACAGGCCCTGCAGCGGGGTCGCACCCAGTTCCTTGGTCAGCGTGGGCAAGGCGGTGTAGAGCACCGAGTTGTCGAGCGTGATCAGCAACAGGCCGGCGGCAACGGTGAGCAGCAGACTCCAGCGCTGGGTCTTGGTCGGGGTCATGGGGCGTCAGAGGGGACAATGGGATCGTAACTATACAGGACGTCCTGTACTGTTTGACCGGATGCCGCCGACGCGTTCAGCCTGCGGCGACACACCGTCTGCGCACTGCGCGCTGGCCGGTGTGCCGGCCCAACTGCGTTTACCTCATTGCAGGGGGCTCACCCGGGCAGGCAGGCGCCTGCCCGGTATGGACTGGGTCGGGGGAACGCTATGGACGGACAGAAAGAGGCTTTTCGGCTGGCGCATGCCGAGTTGGCGCAGTGCTGGGCAGGCGGGATGTCAGCCGCCGAGCGCTGGGCGGTGTATGACGCCATCCATGATCGACTGGTCGCTCAGTGGCCTGCCGAGGCCCATCGCATCGTCGGCATGATGGTGATGTGGGTGACCGAGATCCGCGGCACCTGCCCTGCTCCGTATCGCACGGCAGATGCGGGCCTGAGTGACAGCGCGCTGCTGCGCGCGTGCCGTATCGATTCGTGAGGGGCTACGGCGCCGTCGGCTGGAACGGATCGGTATGGCCGGCCACTTCCATGTTGATGGCATTGATCAGGGCCGACACGGCGGTCGCCAGGCGGCGGCTGTCGGCGATGGAGCCGAAGAACAGAATCGAGGTGCCGTCCAGTTCGACCCCAGCCAGGCCAAGTTCGCCCTTGAGCGCGGCCACGCGTTCGTCGAACAGCGCCAGCCAGTGGGCATCGGGCACAACATCAAGCATGGCCACAATGGCCTCATCCGCGCCGTGATCGACAATGGTCTGCAATGTCGGGACGTCGAAACCCAGCAGGCGCGGCACGCTGCTGTCCGGTACGGGGATGCTCATGCGGGCATGGTAGCCGGTCAGCCGGGCGGGTGCCCGAAGACGTTCAGGAACACGCGATGCTTTCTCGCTGGCCGCAACACAAACGGCCCGGCCAACCCGGCCGGGCCACGGTGCGTACGGACCCGTTTTATTCTTCCTGATCGTTCTGCTGGCCCGAGCGCTGACCCTGCTGATCCTGGTCCTGCTGTTGCTGCTGCTTCTGGGCATCGCGATCGCGCTGATCCTGCTGCTCCTGCTGACCCTGCTGCGGGGCGTTGCGCTGCGGATCATTCTGACCCTGCTGCGGGTTCGGGGTGTTGGCCATTGCCGTATCTCCGGTGTTCGGCATCGAAGTGGTGCCGGTGAATCCACGCTAGGCCTGCCGGCGTTACCCATGTGTGCGTGATGGGCGCTTGTGCATGCACGCGCCGGGCACCTGCGTAAACAATTCAGAACGCACTGGAAAGCGACACCGATAGAGCACATTGCGTTCATGACCCGTCGGCGGTGAACCACAGCGCCTCGACAATCCCTTGATCGGGTCGCGCTCATGCTCGAGACGAAACACCCCTGTCGGGGCCACCAAGGACATGCCATGACGCCGCTCCGCTCGCTGCTGTTGACCACTCTGCTCGCCCTGACGCCGATGCTGGCCACCGCGGCGGACAAGGTCACCACCACCCCCGTGCACTTCACCAAGGGCGCCAGCAGTGCCACCGTGCGCGGCACGTTGTCCGGCTATGACACCGTCCGCTACACGATCGCCGCGCGCGCCGGCCAGACCATGGCGGTGACGATCGACGGCAGTCCCAATGCCAATTTCAATGTGTTTGCGCCCGGCGTGACGCCCGGCCAGGGGGAGGCACTGGGCAGCAACAACGAGAAGCGACGCTGGAGCGGCACCCTGCCGACCACCGGCACCTATGTCGTGCAGGTCTACCAGATGCGTGCCCAGGCGCGTCGCAATGAAAAGGCACCGCACAGGCTGACAGTCGCGATCCGCTGAGCCCTGTCCCGGGTATCCTCGGCGGTGCTGGCTTCCCCCTCGCAAGGACCCCGGGATGGACTTCCTCAAACTGCTGCGGTCGCTGGAAGAGTTCCTCTACGAGCTGTGCACCTGGTTCCTGTTTTTCCCACGCACGCTGTACCGCGTGATCGTGTATCCGCGGCGGATGGCCCAGTACGTGGATACCGAGCTGAAGGAAAAGCTGGAGCGCCAGTTCGACGATGCGATCAGCCCGCCCATGTTCCTGATGCTGGCGGTGCTGGTCGCGCACGGGGTGGAGCTGATGCTGCACCAGCAGGTGGTCGGCACGGGGGCGTTGTCGCGCTCGATCTTTGGCAATGAGGAGAGCCTGCTGCTGTACCGCTCGATCACGTTCGCGATCTGGCCGCTGGTGACCACCACGCACCTGCTGCGTCGCAAGCACGTGCCGATGACCCGCGAGTCGCTGCGACGCCCGTTCTTCATGCAGTGCTACCTGACCGCACCGTTCGCGGTGGCGCTGTCCACCAGCATGGTGTTCGTGCGGCTTCCGGGCCAGTTGTCGACCACGCTGGGCATCGCGGTCGGCGTGCTCGCCGCGCTCTGGTATGCGGTGGTGCAGGCCGGGTGGCTGAAGATCGCGCTGCAGCGCTCCTGGTTGAACACGATCCTGTCCACGGTGTGGGTGCTGGTGTTGGGGGCAGCGATCAATATGACGATCGGCGTGATCCTGCTTTCGAGCTGAGGGCGCCACCCCGACCAACCGCCATGTCCCGCATATCCTTTCCCTGCCCATCCATGCGACCCTTTGGGAACGATTTCATGGAATGGAGGGATTCCACATGCTGTCTCGTTTCCATCGGCCCGCGCTGCTGGCCCTGATGATGTTCGCCGCCCCGCTGGGCAGCGCCTGGGCGCAGGCACCGGACGCATTGAAGGTGATGTCTTTCAACGTACGCACACCGGCCGACACCGATCCGGGCAAGCGCTGGGAAGACCGCCGCGATGCGATGGTCACGCTGATCCGTGAGCAGAAGCCCGAGGTGATCGGCACCCAGGAGCTGGTGCAGAAACAGGGCGAGTATCTGGTTGCGCACCTGCCGGGCTACACCCTGTTCGGCAGGGACCGCCGCGGCGGCAACGGCGACGAACACATGGGCGTGCTGTACGACAGCGCGCGCCTGAAGGTGCTTGAATCGGGCGACTTCTGGCTCTCCGATACACCGGACGTGCCGGGCAGCATCACCTGGGGCAACCTGTTCCCGCGCATGGTGACCTGGGCGCTGTTCCAGCGTCAGGCCGATGGCCAGCGTTTCTATCTGTTCAACACCCACCTGCCCTACCGCGATGAAGATGAGCCGCGCCGCGTACTCGGCGCGAAGCTGATCGTCTCGCGGCTGGCCACACTGCCCAAGGACATCCCGGTGGTGGTCACCGGCGATTTCAACAGTGAGCCCGGTAGTGAGACCTACAAGGCGTTTACCGCTGCGTTGGGCGATGCGCGAAAACTCGCCGCCAAGGTCGACGGCCCGCGCCTGACCTTCCATGATTTCACCGGCAAGCCGACGGTGGAACTGGACTGGATCCTGGTGCGCGGTTTCAGCGTGGACCACTTCAGCACGCTGGACCAGAAACCCGGTGGCGTGCTGCCGTCGGATCACTACCCGGTGCAGGCGGAACTGCGGTTCCCCGTGCCCACACCGACGGGCAAGTAAGGACACGCGCGATGGGCGGTCACTGCACCGTCCATCGGCTTGCCCCGGCCGCGCAGCGGCCCTGCGCTTACAGCAATTGACGGCTGTTGCTCAGCCTTCCATCGGGACGGCGCCCTCGCCGTCCCGTTCCCAATGGTGCGGTCAGCGCTGCGTGACTGCCACCGGGGTGTTGGCCGCATCCTGTTGCTGGCCCCAGCCACCCAACGCCTTGTACACACCCACCACGCTGACGTTGACCGTGGATTCGGCCTCGGCCAGCGCATCATCAGCAGCGAGCTGCGTACGCTGCGCATCCAGCAGGGTCAGGAAGTCTTCCGAACCCTCGCGGAAGCGGATCTGCGCCAGCTCCTCGGCGCGCCCTGCCGCCTGGGCCTGCTCGGCGACGATCGCCAGGCGGGCCTGCTGCTTGGCGTAACGCGTCAGTGCGTTCTCGGTGTCTTCCAGTGCCAGCAGCACGGCTTTTTCGTACTCGGCCGCGGCACCGTCGGCCTGTGCCTTGCTCGCGCGCAGACGTGCCTTCACCGTGCCGAAATCGAACGCGGCCCAGCTGATCGACGGGGTCACCGACCACGCCTTGTTGTTGCCGTTGACCAGGCCACTGGCGTCGCCGGACAGGAACCCGACAAACCCGCTCAGGCTGATCCTCGGGAACAGGTCGGCCGTGGCCACGCCAACGCGTGCGGTCGCCGCGGCCAGCCGACGCTCGGCCACGCGCACATCGGCGCGCTGACGCAGCAGATCGGTGGTGTCGCCCAACGGCAACGCCTTGGCGTACGGCTGCATCTCGCGCGGCTGCAGCAGGCTGTCCAGCGCATCCGGGCGCTGGCCCAGCAGCACTGCAAGACGATGACGTGACTGCACCTCGGCCACTTCCAGCAGCGGGATGTCGGCCTCAATGGCCTTCAGGCGCGCACGGCTGCTCTGCACATCCAGTTCGCTGCCGGCACCGAGTTCCCACCGGGTTTCGGTGAGCTTCTGGGTATCGCGCAGGTTGACCAGCGTGCGTTTTGCCACTGCGATGCGCTTCTGGGTACCGCGCAGCTCGAAGTAGTTGCGGGCCACTTCGGCGGCGACGGTGACCTGTGCATCGGCGAGGTTGTCCTGCTCGGCGCCCAGGTCCGCGCGCGCCGCTTCGGCGGCACGGCGCTGGCGGCCGAACAGATCCAGCTCCCAGCCGGCATCGAAGCCGAGCTGGTAGCTTTCGCTGAAGACGCGCTCGCCACCGACGGTTGCATCCGGCTGCTTGCGGCGGTCGTAGCTGCCACCACTGGTGACATGCGGCAACTGGTCCAGGCGCTGCTCGACGAACACCGCGCGGGCCTCACGCACGCGCGACATCGCGATGCGCAGGTCCAGGTTGGTACCCAGTGCTTCATGCACCAGCTGCTCCAGCACCGGGTCATCGAACTGGGCCCACCAGCTCGCCACCGGCGAGGTGGTGGTGAACACCGGCGCGGCGGCGCCCTGCAGGGTCACCGGCTCGGCCGGCGGCGCCTGGTAGTTGGGGCCGACGCTGACGCAGCCGGCCAGCAGCGCGCTGGTCACGGCCACGGTCAACAGGCGGATCACCATGGCAGCACCTCGCCGAGGTAGGTGAAGCTGCCGTTCGGGCCATCGGCATCGATCAGCGCCATGCCGACGCTGGAACGCGCGCCTTCACTGATTTCGATCTCACCCTCGCCACCGTTCATGTCGGTTTTGACGTAGCCCGGATGCACCGTGTTGACCTTGGTGGTGCTCTCGCGCAACTCATAGGCCAGCTGCACGGTCCAGGCATTCACCGCGCTCTTGGAGGCGTTGTAGGCCGGCACCGCGAAGCCATAGATCGGCGAGCCCGGCTGGCTGTGCAGGGTCAGCGAGCCCAGGATGCTGGAGACGTTGACGATGCGGCCGGCCGGCGAGGCATTGAGCAGCGGCAGGAACGCCTGGGTGACAGCGATCACCGCGAACACGTTGGTGTCGAAGGTATCGCGCCAGGTCTGCAGGGTCTGCGCCGAGGGGGCCAGCTTGATGTCGTCGAGCAGGATGCCGGCGTTGTTGACCAGGATGTCCAGGCGGCCGTGACGCTCGGTCACGGTCTGCACCGCCGCGGCGATGCTGGCGGCATCACCGACGTCGAGCTGGATCGCTTCCACCGGCAGGCCCTCGGCCTGCAGCTTCAGCGCCTCGGCCACGGCGACGTCGCGCTTGCGCCCGGCCAGCAGCGTATGCACGCCGGTCTGGGCCAGCTGACGGACGGTTTCCAGGCCGATGCCGCGGGTGGCACCGGTGACCAGGGCGATCTTTTGGGTAGCGGTATTCATAGGAAAAACCTCGCGGGGGAAGGAATCAGTGGTGGATGGTCGGTTCGCCGTGGGTCACCAGCTGCCCGCCGCCATTACGGCTGACGAACTTGCGCAGGGCCACGTAGAACACCGGGGTCAGGAACAGGCCGAACAGGGTGACGCCCAACATGCCGGCGAACACCGTGATACCGGTCACCGAGCGGACTTCCGCACCGGCGCCATGCGAGATCACCAGCGGGATGGTGCCGGCGATGAACGCGATGGAGGTCATCACGATCGGGCGCAGACGCAGGCGGCACGCTTCCAGTGCAGCCTCCACGATGCCCTTGCCGCCCATTTCCAGTTCTCGGGCGAACTCGACGATCAGGATGGCGTTCTTGCATGCCAGGCCCATCAGCACCACCAGGCCGACCTGCACGAACACGTTGTTGTCACCGCCCGTCATCCATACGCCGAACAACGCAGACAGCAGGGTCATGGGGACAATCAGGATCACCGCCAGCGGCAGCGACCAGCTTTCATACAGCGCGGCCAGCACCAGGAACGCCAGCAGGATCGCCACCGGGAACACGATGAAGGCGGCCTTGCCCTGGGTGGCCTGCTGGTAGCTCAGGTCGGTCCACTCGGTCTGCATGCCCACCGGCAGCACCTTGCCGGCGATTTCGGTCAGCTTGGTCATGGCCTCGGCCGAGGACAGCATCCGCGGGTCGGCTTCGCCGGCCAGATCGGCCGCCGGGTAACCGTTGAAGCGCAGCACCGGGTCCGGGCCGTAGGTCTGCTTCACGGTGACCATGGAGCCGATCGGCACCATCTCGCCGCGGTTGTTGCGGGTGCGCAGGCGACCGATGTCTTCCACGCTGTCACGGAACTGGCCGTCGGCCTGGGCGATCACCTGCCAGGTGCGACCGAACTGGTTGAAGTCGTTCACGTACGCCGAGCCCAGGTAGGTCTGCAGCGTGTCGAACAACTCGGTCAACTCCACGCCCTGGGCCTTGGCCTTGACGCGGTCCACTTCGGCATCCAGCTGCGGCACGTTGGCCTGGTAGCTGGTGATCGGGAACGCCATGCCCGGGGTCTGCGCGACGGCGCCCTGCATCGTGCTCACTGCAGTCTGCAGTGCGCCGTAGCCGAGGTTGCCGCGGTCCTGGATGAACATCTGGTAGCCGTTGCCGTTACCCAGGCCGAGGATCGGCGGCGGCATCATGGAGAACGCGAAGCCCTCCTGCAGCCCGGCGATCTTGGCGTTGATCTCGGCATTGATCTGCGCGGCGGTGCGTCCCTTGCGCTCACTGAACGGCTTGAGCGGAACGAACGCTACACCGGTGTTGGGCGTGTTGGTGAACTGCAGCGCGTTCAGACCCGGGAACTGGATCGTGTGCGCCACGCCATCGGTGTTGCGCGCGATCTCGGCGACCTTGGCCAGCATGGCGTCGGTACGTGCGATCGAGGAGCCTTCCGGCAGCTTCACACCGGCGATCAGGTACAGCTTGTCCTGGGTCGGAATGAAGCCGGCCGGCACCGCCTTGAACATCAGGCCGGTGGCCAGCAGCAGGCCGGCATACACCACGAACACCAGGCCACGGCGGCCCAGCAGGCGGCCGACCGAACCGTGGTACTTCTCCGAGCTGGTCTTGAAGAAGCGGTTGAACGGACGGAAGATCCAGCCGAACAGACGATCGATCAGACGGGTCAGGCCATCCTTCGGTGCACCGTGCGGCTTGAGCAGACGTGCGGCCAGGGCCGGCGACAGGGTCAGCGAGTTGATCGCCGAGATCACGGTCGAGATGGCGATGGTGACGGCGAACTGCTTGTAGAACGCACCGGTCACGCCCGACAGGAACGCCATCGGCACGAATACGGCACACAGCACCAGCGCGATCGCCACGATCGGCCCGGAGACTTCACGCATCGCCTGGTGTGCCGCGGCCAGCGGGGTCAGGCCTTCTTCGATGTTGCGCTCGACGTTCTCCACCACCACGATCGCGTCATCGACCACGATGCCGATCGCCAGCACCAGCCCGAACAGGGTCAAGGTGTTGATCGAGAAGCCCAGCACGTACAGCGCCGCAAACGTACCCACGATGGACACCGGCACGGCGATCAGCGGAATGATCGAGGCGCGCCAGGTCTGCAGGAACAGGATCACCACCAGCACCACCAGCGCGATCGCTTCCAGCAGCGTGGAGACCACGGCCTTGACCGAATCGCGCACGAAGATCGTGGTGTCATACACCGCTTCGTATTTCACACCCGGCGGGAACTGCTTGGTCAGCTCATCCATGGTGTGGATGACCGAGTCACGGATCTCCAGCGCGTTGGCGCCCGGGGCCTGGAAGATACCGATACCGACTGCGTTCTTGCCGTCCAGCTGCGAGCGCAGCGTGTAGTCACCGGCACCCAGTTCCAGGCGGGCGACATCGGACAGGCGCACCACTTCACCGTCGTCACCGGCCTTGAGCACGATGTCGCGGAATTCCTGTTCGGTACGCAGGCGGCCCTGGGCGTTGATCAGGGTCAGGAAGTCGCTGCTCGGCATCGGCTCGGCACCGAGCTGGCCGGCCGAGACTTGGACGTTCTGCTCGCGCATCGCACGCACCACATCGCTGGCGGTCAGGCCGCGCGCGGCGATCTTGTCCGGGTCCAGCCACGCACGCATGGCGTAGTCGCCGCCGCCGAACATCTGCGCATCACCGACGCCCTGCAGGCGTGCCAGGGCATCCTTGACGTGCAGGCGCGCGTAGTTGCGCAGGTACAGCGAGTCGTACTTGCCGTCCGGGGAGGTCAGGTGGACCACCATCAGGAAGGTCGGCGACTGCTTCTGGGTGGAGACACCCTGGCGGCGCACGTCTTCCGGCAGGCGCGCCTGCGCCTGGGCGACGCGGTTCTGCACCTTGACCGCCGCCTCGTCCGGGTCGGTACCCGGGCGGAAGGTCACGGTCATCTGCAGTACGCCGTCGGAGCCGGCGACGGACTTGATGTACATCATGTCCTCCACGCCGTTGATCGCTTCTTCCAGTGGCGTGGCCACGGTTTCAGCGATCACCTTGGGGTTGGCGCCCGGGTACACCGTGCGCACCACCACCGATGGCGGCACCACTTCGGGGTACTCGCTGATCGGCAGCATGGGGATCGCGATCAGGCCTGCGGCGAAGATCACGATCGACAGCACCGCCGCGAAGATCGGCCTGTCAATGAAAAAACGGGAAAAGTCCATGGGTGGATTCCTGGGGTTTCACCAGCGCCGGCGTGCACGACCCCGGCCGCTGTCGCAGGCGACAGCGGTGGCGGGTTCCCCTGCACGGGGCGATGGCAGTCACGGTAGAGCCGACCGTTGGTCGGCTGCTATGTAGAACCGACGGTCAGTCGGCTGCCCTTCAATTCTTTGCAACAGCCGGCGCGGCTACCGGTGCGGCAACCGGCTGCATCGCAACGGCCTTGGCCTGAACCGGCATGCCGGGCATGAAGACTTTCTGCACGCCGTCGATGATCACGCGGTCACCGGCCTTCAGGCCCTGCTCGACGATCCGCAGGCCGTCGGCGTTGCGGCCGAGCTGGATATCACGGCGCTGTGCCTTGTTGTCCTTGTCGACCACGTAGACGAACTTGCGGTCCTGGTCGGTCAGCACGGCCTTGTCATCGATCAGCATGGCCTGGAACTGGCCGCTGCCCAGCAACTGCACGCGGGCGAACAGCCCCGGGGTGAAGGCGCGGTCGGCGTTGTCCAGCAGCGCGCGGACCCGGATGGTGCCGGTGCTGCGGGTGACCTGGTTGTCCAGGAAATCGACCTTGCCTTCATGCGGGTAGCCGTCCTCACCGGACAGGCCGACCTTCACCGGCAGTTCGCTGTCGCGCTCGCTCGGGCGTTCCCCCTTGCGGGCCATCTGGGCGTAGCGCAGGAAGGTGCCTTCATCGGCATCGAAGTACACATGCACCTTGTCCAGCGAGACCAGCGTGGTCAGCACGCTGGCGCTGTCGCCGGCGGTGACCAGGTTGCCGGCGGTCACCATCGCGCGGCCGGCACGGCCGTTGATCGGGGCGCGCACCTGGGTGAATTCCATGTTCAAGCGCGCTGCATCCACCGCCGCCTGCGCGGCCTGCACCTGCGCCAGGGCCTGCTCGGACACGGCACGGCGCTGTTCCCAGGTCTCCGTGGAAATCGCCTGCTGGTCGGACAGGCGGCGGGCACGGTCGGCTTCGCTGCGACTCACCTGGGCCTGGGTGCGCGCGCGGTTGAGCTCGGCGGTGGCGCGGTCCAGCTCGGCGCGGTAGCTGCGTGCGTCGATGGTGAACAGCACATCGCCCTTCTTGACCTCCTGGCCTTCGACATAGTTGACCTTGTCGATGTAGCCGGAGACGCGCGGGCGCAGTTCAACGCTTTCGACCGCTTCGACGCGGCCGCTGAAGTCGTCCCACTGGCTGACCTGCTTGACCAGCACCGGGGCGGCACTGACCGAGGGCGGCGGCGGCATGCCGGCTTCCTCAGCGTGGCTGCCACTGCAGGCGGTCAGCACCGCGGCGGCAAGGATGGAAACGCCGGCCATGGCCAGCCGTCGGGTGAAACGATGCGGGGAGGAGTTGGAAGTCATGTCATGCATCCGTACGTAGGGGTGGTGATACAGAATCGAAAACGTGGGCGACGTGGGGGGCGTAGCCTGGGACCTGAACCTTGGTAGAGGTCAAGCAGTGCCGGCCGTGTTGCGCGACATCGGCGGAGGGCGGTCCAGATGCAGCAGCCCGCGCGGCAGTTCGGCATCGCGTGCATCGCAGCGCACGATGGCGCGGTTGTCGGTGCAGTTGTCGAGCAGCGAGACCACACGCCGGCCAACCAGCAGCGCGCTCGGCCATTCGATGCAGGCCTTGGCGGCATTGGCCGGGGTGCACACCGGATCGCACACTTCCAGCATCTGCGCGCGCACGCCCAGTGCCTGGGCTTCCTGGTGCAGCACCTGCGCGTACATGCGGGTGGCGGACATGGTGATGGAGGACTCACCGTGCCCGGCCCACGGTTTGAAGCCGGCCGGCCCGCCAACCAGCACGTAGCGCCGTACCTGGGCGCCACCGCGCACCAGCGGCAGCAGATGGCGGCCGGCATGCACGTGCGGCATCACGTCGGCCTGCAGCGCCTGCAAGAGCGCATCGCCGCTGCGGTCGGTCACCCGCCCACGGTTGTACGGCCCGCCCATCGCATCCACCACCGCGGCGAGCGCGCGGGCACGTCCGCCGACGCGCTCGGCCACGGTCCGCGCCGAGCCGTCGTCGCCCAGCGAACCGAGCAGGACCTCCAGCCCCGGCTCATCGGCGAACTGCTCCTGCAGCGCGGCCAGCCGGCCGGGGTCGCGGCCGACCACCAACACGGGGCTGCCGGCCTCCAGCAAGGCCGCCACGATCCCCTGGCCCACGCTGCCGGTGCCACCGAGCACCAGCACCTCGGGGGCCAATGTCCCATTCATGGGACTTTCACTCCCGTCGCCGGGATAATCCCAATTCGGCCCAGTCGGTCGCCGTTGCGGGCGCCCAGCCGGAAGCTGCCGCCGCGCTGCATGTTGGCAGGCGGGGTGAACTCCCGAAAAGCCTTACGGGACAAGGAACCCGGACGGACTTCCACGGTCATCGCGAGGTCCAGCGGGGCGTTGGGGCCGCTACGCAGGCGGCCAAGAATGTTCCGCAACCACATGGTTGTCGTCCTTCATATCTGGAATGGCGCCAGATTAGTCCTCAAACTCCCCCTTGATTAGTCCGGATTTAGGGGAATAATCATCCCGTGCCCGGCACAATCATTTGCGGCACTCTCTCCCTCCCCCGACTTTGGATCCCGTCATGGCCCACGATCTCAACGACACGCTGATCTTCGTCAAAGTGGTCGAGCAAGGCAGTTTCATCGCCGCCGCCACTGCACTGGGGTTACCCAAGACGACGGTCAGCCGCAAGGTGCAGGAGCTGGAAACGCGCCTCGGCGCGCGTCTGCTGCACCGGACCACCCGCCGCCTCGGCCTCACTGAAGCGGGCTCGGTCTATCACGAGCACTGCCAGCGCATCGCACGCGAGCTGGAAGAAGCCGAAGGCGCGGTCAACCAGCTGCAGTCCGGCCCGCGTGGCTGGCTGCGTTTCACCGTGCCCTACTCGATCGGCATCACCTGGATCGCGCCGCTGCTCGGCCAGTTCCATGCGCAGTACCCGGAAATCCAGCTGGATATGCATCTGGGCAACGAGAAGCTCGACCTGATTGCCGGTGAAGCGGATCTGGCGCTGCGCGTGGGCACCCTGCCCGACTCCAACCTGGTGGCGCGCAAGCTTGGCAGCCTGCGCACGCAGGTGTTCGCCAGCCCGGCCTACATCGAACGCTACGGCGAGCCGCTGCACCCGGATGAGCTGCAGTTCCACCGCATCCTGGCCATGCGCAAGGCGCGCAACCTCAACAACAACCGCTTCTTCTGGCAGCTGGGCGAGAACGGTGGCGAGCTGCTCGATTTCCCGGTGAATCCGCTGTTGGTGGCCAATGATCCGTCCGCGTTGAACGGCGCACTGGTGTGCGGCGAAGGGTTGCTGTTGACCGGTGACGTGATGGCCAAGCCGTTCGTCGAATCGGGGATGGTGCGCCGCGTGCTGGCCGGCTGGACCGGGCCGGAAGTGGACTTCAACGCGGTGTTTGCCGGCGGCCGGCTGGTCTCGCCGAAGGTGCGCGCGTTCGTCGATTTCCTGGTCGAGAAGATGAACTTCGACGCCAACTACATGCTGGCCCAGTGCCCGGCCGCGAAGCTGGCCAAGCAGCAGCAGACGCAGGTGGAAACCGAGCTGCAGGCGGCCGGGAAGCGGATTCTGGAGACGGTGACCTCGGGGTGATGCTGGCGATGCTTCATCAGCGCAGTGCCGTATGAACGACAGCGCCGCCCTCGGGCGGCGTTGTCGTTTGGGCGGTGCGGTCGTGTGGGTGTGCGAGCGGACGGAGTTGTTCCGGGCGTACCGGCCAGCGGCCGGTACCTACAAAAAATGCCGCCTGTAAGGGCGGCATTTTCGTGTCGCGAGCCTGGGCTCGCAACACGCAACAACAGCGCGCTGGCGCGCTGTTATTGCTGCAAGGGAATCACACGGATCTCGACGCGGCGGTTCTGCGCGCGGCCGGCATCGGTGTTGTTGTCGGCAATCGGGTAGGCCTTGCCGGCACCGAGGGTTTCGATGCGGGCACGCTGCACACCCTGGCCGGCCAGATAGGCGGCGACCGAGTCGGCGCGTTCCTTGGAGAGGCGGTTGTTGACTGCGTCGCTGCCGATGCTGTCGGTGTGGCCGACCACTTCGATCATGGTCTGGTTGTACTCGGCCAGCGTGCTGGCCACGCCGTTGAGCGAGCTGTAGAACTGCGGCTTCAGCGTGGACTTGCCGAAATCGAAGGTGATGCCGTCCGGCAGGTTCAGGACCAGGTTGTCGCCATTACGGGAGACGTCGATACCGGTGTTGGCGGTACGTTCGCGCAGCGCGCGTTCCTGACGGTCCTGGTACTGGCCGACGGCCGCGCCGCTGAGTGCGCCGATACCGGCACCGATCATGGCGTGCTGGCGGCGCTCGGTGGCGCTGTTGCCGCTGAGCAGACCGGCGGCGACGCCGACCGCGGTGCCGATCAACGCGTTGCGGCCGGTGCGGTTCTGCTGTTCAACGGGGTTGCCGTACTGGTCACTCTGCACGTAGGAGCCACCGGTGGCGCAGGCCGTCAGGGCGGCAGCAGTCATCAGGGCCAAGGCCACGTTGCGGGTTGCGGGTCGAATCATGAGGTTTCTCCTTGGTTACCGGACGGCGCCGGCGTGCGGGCGGTGAAGAGCATAAACAGCCCAACGCGATGCCGGCATGATGAATGGCACGCCCGGCAGCTCCCTGTTCAGGTAAACGGTTACGGCGAAAGCGACCTTTCCGGGACGCCGGTCACGCCCCGCCGGTATGCCGATACGCTGCCAACGCGGCATCCCGACCCTCGCTCAGATCCACCAGTGGCAATGCCGGGTAGCCCGGCGCGAGCTCGGCCAGCAGCTGCGGCGATTGCCACGGTGCGAAGCGGGCCTTCAACGGAAGCGCTTCCAGTTCCGGCACCCAGCGGGTGATGTAGCGCGCCTGCGGGTCGAACTTCTGCGACTGCGTGACCGGGTTGAAAATCCGGAAGTACGGCGCGGCATCCGCACCGGTGCCGGCGACCCATTGCCAGCCCATGGTGTTGTTGGCCAGGTCTGCATCGACCAGTGTGTCCCAGAACCAGCGCGCACCTGCGCGCCAATGCTGGCGCATGTGCTTGCACAGATAGCTGGCGACGATCATGCGCACACGGTTGTGCATGTAACCGGTCGCCCACAGCTCACGCAGGCCGGCATCGACGATCGGGATGCCGGTGCGCCCCTGCTGCCAAGCCTGCAATGCCGCCGGGTCCGGCTTGGCCCACTGGAACTGATCGAAGCGCGGGTTGAGGTTGTGGTCCGGGGTCTGCGGAAAGTGATGCAGCAGGTGGTAGGAGAACTCACGCCAGCCCAGCTCGCGGATGTAGCCATCGATATCCGCATCGCGGCTGGCGCTGCGCTCGCCCTGCAGGCGACGCGCGATCCGCCACGGCGCGATCTCGCCGAAATGCAGGTGCGGCGACAACAGCGAGGTGCCGACCCGGTCCGGCAGATCACGCTGCTGGCGATAGCCGTTGAGGGCACCATCGATGAAAACGGTCAGCGCCTCGTGCGCGCCCGCCTCGCCGGGCTGCCAATGCGTCCAGAACTGCCGGTCCCACGCAATGGAGGGCGCAAGGTCGAGCGCGTCGACACTCTCGCCGCTGGCGCTGTGCGCGGGCAGCCGCTCGGGCAAGCGGGTCGGGGCCGGCAACTGCAGACGGGTCAGCGCATTGCGCCAGAACGGGGTGAACACCTTGTACGGGCCGCCCTGCTGGGTCGCCACATCCCACGGCTCGAACATCAGGCTGCCGTTATGGCTTTCGGCCTCGATGCCCTGCTCGCGCAGTTCCCGTTTGATCTTCGCATCGCGCGGCTGCGTGGCCGGCTCGTACTTGCGGTTCCAGTACACCGCGCCCGCACCGGTCTGCTCGATCAGCTGCTGCAGCTGTGCCTGACTGTCGCCTTGGCGCAGTACCAGCGACGAGCCGCGCGCACGCAGGTCCGCGTCGAGCGCGGCCAACGAGCGGTGCAACCAGGTGTTCGACGCGCCACCGGGCGCCCAGTCGCCTTCTTCGTGTGGCGCATGGATGTAGACCGGTACCGGCACATGGCCGGCATCCAGAGCGGCCTGCAGGGCCGGGTTGTCCTGCAACCGCAGGTCACGGCGAAACCACACCAACGCTACCGACACGAGACTACCCCGGAAGATTCGACAGGCAATGATAGCCAGTGCAGGTGAAGGAGAGGCAGCGATCGCGCGTGGATGGCCCGCACTGTTCCACATCGCCGCGCTTGACCTCAATCACGCTTGAGGTTCTATCGTGGCATCCCCGTGCTGCGTGCCGGCACCGCCCCCACCTGCTCTTCCGGAGATATCCATGGCCTACACCCTCCCCGCCCTGCCCTACGCCTACGACGCACTCGAACCGCACTTCGATGCACGCACGATGGAAATCCATCATGCCAAGCACCACCAGACCTACATCACCAATCTCAATGCGGCACTCGCCGATGCCGCCATCGAAAGCACCGACATCGATGCACTGATCGCCGATATCGGGTCCCTGCCCGAGGGGGTGCGCAACGCCGTCCGCAACAACGGCGGCGGACATGCCAACCACAGCCTGTTCTGGACCGTCCTGACGCCGGACAGCGGCCAACCGGACAATGTGGTTGCCGCCGCCATCGAGCGTGACCTCGGCGGCCACGGCGCGTTCAAGGAGGCCTTCACCAAGGCCGCGCAGACACGCTTCGGCAGTGGCTGGGCGTGGTTGACGTTGAACCGGTACGGCAAGCTTGCGGTGGAGAGCAGCCCGAACCAGGACAACCCGTTGATGGGCGAGTTCGCCGGCCTCTCCGGTGGCACGCCGATCCTGGGGCTGGATGTATGGGAACACGCGTACTACCTCAACTACCAGAACCGGCGCCCGGACTACATCGCCGCCTTCTTCGAGCTGATCGACTGGACTGAGGTCGCGCGCCGTTACCAGGCCGCCGGCGGGCGTTGATGGGCGCCGGTATTGCACGGTAGAGACATCGATGGATATCCCCGCACTGCAACGTCTGCTCGAACGTGGTCGCGACAGCGCCCTGCTCCGCTTCGGCCTGGGCAAGGCCCTGCTCGATGCGGGCGACACCGCGGAGGCGGTCATCCATCTGCAGCGCTGTGTCGCTCAGGACCCGCGCTACTCGGCGGGCTGGAAATGGTTGGGCAAGGCGCATCTGGCTGCCGGCGATACCGACGCGGCGGCACAGGCGTGGCAGGAAGGCAGTACTGTCGCCGGGACCAACGGCGACAAACAGGCGGTCAAGGAGATGGCCGTGTTCCTGCGGCGGCTGCACAACGCGACTGCGGGCCGGGCGTGATCGCCCGGCATCGCACGTGGCTGATCAATCGCCCTTCGCGCGCCGCTGCTGCGCATCGAAGCGCTGCATGGACGCACGAATCAGCGCCTTGGCCTCGGCGGCATTGCCCCAGCCATTGAGCTGGACCGGATTGCGGCCGGCCGGCAGGTCTTTGTAGACCCGGAAGAAGGCTTCGATGCGCTGCCGCTCGATCAACGGCAGATCGTCCAGATCGCGGATGCTGGCGTAGGTCGGGTCGATCTTGTCGGTCGGCACGCCGATGACCTTTTCGTCCTGCTCGCCGTCATCGACCATCTTCAGGAAGCCGATCGGGCGGAACCGCACGATCACGCCGGGGTGCAGCGGCTCACGGGTCAGCACCAGCGCATCCAGCGGGTCGTTGTCGCCCGCCAACGTGCGCGGCATCGAGCCGTAGTTGGCCGGGTACGCCACCGGCATCGACTGGAAGCGATCCACATGGACCAGACCGTCGTCCTTGATCTCGTACTTGGTGAAGCTGCCGGCCGGGATCTCCACGGCCAGATTCACCTCCTCCGGAGCATTCTTCGGCTGCGCGGCAAGGAACGGGTGCAGCACCGCGTTGCCGGCCACGCTGGCACCGGCGAGCAGCAGCAGCGAGGTGGCCAAGGCGGCCCGCGCGATGGAACGGCGATGGATCATCTCGATCTCCACGGAAGGCCGGGCACGCCGCAGCGGCCCGGCCGGTCGGTCATTCCCAGCAACGGTCGGCGCGGCCCTTCAGGGTCTGGGCGCGCGTGCAGTCACGGGGGGCGATGCGTCCCTGCGTCAGTTCGGCCTTCTGTTTGCGGCCATCGGCACCACGTGTCAACTCGAAGCCGTCGTACAGGCGGCCGGTGACGGTGCGTGCCTCGTAGCGCAGGTGGCTCGGATCAATCTTCAAGACCTGGAACAGCTGCGTGTCCTCACCCACCGGCGCCATGGTGGCACGGGCTTCGTCCGAGAGCCGGTACTGCTTCGGCCCGGCCACGGTGACCACGAACTGCGGCGTCGCACCCTTCCCTTCGCCACGGCGGCCGTAGGTGTGGTCGTGGCCCTGCAGGACCAGATCGACCTGGTGGCGCCGCACCACGGGCAGCAGCACATCGCGCAGTTCGGCGTTCTCGCGGCCTTCGCGCGGGGAATAGAACGGCTGGTGCAGCAGCACGATGCTCCACGGGTGCGGATTGTCGGCCAGCACCGTGTCCAGCCAGGCGGCCTGCGCCTTGGCGGTGCCCAGATCGAGCGCGGAGGTGCCGTCGAGTACGGCGATGCGCACGCCCTGGTAATCGAACCAGTAGGTACTGGTGTCGGCGGCGTCCACGCCGTTGCGTGGCAATGCGAACGTCACCGGCCAGTGACGGCCGAGCACGCGGCGCTCCTGCGGCGTGTCTTCGAATTCCTCGAAGTACTCATGGTTGCCGATTGCCGGGGCGACCGCGGTTTCCTGCGGCAGCCAGCCGGCGGCGGCGAACCACTCGCCCCACTCGCTGTCATCCTGCCCGTCGCCACCGCTGACCAGATCACCGGCGAACAGGCTCAGGCGTGCATCCGGGGCGGCCTTGATGCCGGCCCGCATGACGCGCGAAACGTGGCTGAGGTTCTTGTTCTGGGTGTCACCGAAGTACAACAGCGTGAGCGGCTGGTCGGCACGGCCGGCAGTGCGCAGCTGGTTCCAGGCACTCCAGGTGTTCTGACCCTGCACGCGCCACAGGTACAGCGTGTCCGGCTGCAGGCCGGTGATGTCGGCACGGTGATGATGGGACGTGCCCAGTTCGGTGGTCAGCGCCTGCGTGCTGGCGGAGATGCGGGTGGGCGTCCCCACATCCGGCGAATCACCGGCCAGCACCCATTCCAGCACCGGCGCCTTGACCGAGGTATCGGTCCGCCACGCCACCGAGAAGCCGCGCGCCGCGTCCTGTGCCGGCGAGGCGACCAGGCGGTCGGGGAAGCCGGTCGCTGCGTAGTGCCGGTTGCCGGCCGGCACCTGGGTGTTGGGCTCGGCCCCGGTCTCGGCGTCCTTCTTTGCCACGGCGCTGCCACTGCACAGCAGCAGCGCCATCGTCAGCGCGGTCAAGGCGGCAGGAACGCGGCTCACGCGCCGCACTCCAGCGGCAGCGACACCTGCTTGGCGATGCTCGCCCAGTCGAAGGCCACCACGCCCTGATCATCGTGCACGGCATACAGCGCGCCATGCGGGAAGCGCGCGGACGGTGCCTGCATCGACCAGATGCCGTCGGTGTTGGCCACCGTATTACCCTGGAATGCACCGACATGTTTCAGGCTGTGCCGGTCGAACAGATGGAACACGCTGCGCTGCTTGCCCTGCTCGGTGGTGATCCACCAGCCGTCCTTGCCACAGGTGCGCAGCATCACGCCTTCGGCCTGGGCCTGGAAGGCATCGCGGCCGAACGTGGCGCCGCTGAAGCGGCCTTCCAGCGTGTAGACCTTGAACTCGCTGGCGTAGGTTTCGTCTTCTTCAGCGATCAGCAGGCGGTCGTTGGCCGGGTCGCCCCAGATCGATTCGACCACCCGCAGCGCGCCGGCCTCGGTGGTATCACCGATGCTGGCGGTGAGCGTGGCCTGCGCCTTGCCGCCCTCCAGGGTGAGCGCGTAACGACGCACGCGCTTGTCCAGTTCGGCCAGCGGCGGCAACACGTCGTTGCCCTGCGCGTCTTCGCCCGCATCGTAGGAATCGGTGACGTACACGTCGTAGCCGTTACCTTGCTTGTTCACCCACAGCCCGTACGGCTTGCGCAGATCGTCGGCGCCGAACACGCCCAGCGGGCTGAAGTCTGGCAGCTGCAGGACCTGCACGCGGTGATTGTCACGCTCCACGATCAGCACGAGGTCATCGACCACGGCGATGCCGTTGGGGCGGTCGAACTGGCCCGGGGCAGTGCCAAGGCTGCCAACGTCACGCAGCTTCGCGCCGGTCTGCCCGTCATAGACCACCAGCTTGTCGGTGGCCTTGGCGGTGGCGATCAACCAGACCTGGCCCTCGGGCGTGGTCCAGCTGGCCGGCGAGTCGATGTTGTCTTCGGGGGTCATCGGGGTCAGGAACGCCTCGGCGACCGTGGCGACATCGCGTGCCGTGGAGGCGTCAGTGCCGGTCGGTGCGACCACCGGGGCCGGCGCCGCTGCGTCGGGCGCGGCTGCCGGCGTGCAGGCGGCCAACAGCGCCAGTGCGAGCAGGCTCAGACCATGGGACGCGCGCATCACAGGGCCACCTTCAGGCCAAGGGCGTAGGTGCGGCCATATTCCTCGTTCTGCAGGGTGCGCGAACGCACGCCCTGGTAGAGCTCCAGCGGCTTGTCGAGCAGGTTCTGCGCTTCGAAGTAGACGCTCACGTTCGAGGTGATCTTGTAGTCCATGCTGAAATCGAGCTGGGTGTTGGGCGCCACATAGATGTCATCGGCGCGGCTGTCTCCAAGTGAATCCAGATACTCGCTGCGGTAGACCGCGGCCACGCGGGTGCTGAAGCCGGCCTTTTCATAGCCGAGGTGCGCGCTGTACACGTGCTTGGAGGCACGCGGCAGCATGAAGTCATCGCGCTCGCGGCCGGCCACGCCGGGGTCGAAATCGGTATCCAGCCAGGTACCACTGGCACCCACCAGCAGGCCATCCCAGCCGGCCGGCAGGAAGGCGAGCTGCTGCTGCCAGTTGAACTCGGCGCCCTTGACCGTGGCCTTGTTGCCATTGATCACCCGGGTGACCTCGTACCCCGGGTACGCCGGATCGGTGTTGCTCACCGTGTTGACGATGTAGCCGTCGATCGACTTGTGGAATACGCCCAGCGAGACGATGCCGGTGCTGCCGATATATTTCTCGAGCGACAGGTCGATGTTCCTGGATTCATAGGGATCCAGCTGCGGATTGCCGATCCGGACTTCCTCATCCCCCCGGCTCAGGCCCACGCGCGGTGCCACATCGCCGAACGACGGGCGCGAGACGGTCTTGTTGGCGGCCGCACGCAGCACCCAGTCATCGCCGGCGTCGTAGCGCAGGTGCAGGCCGGGCAGCACGTTGGTGTAGCTGCGGCTCACGCTCAACGGGGTGACCGTGAAGCTGCGGCCATTGGGTGCCACGTCCACGCTGTTGCCAGTGGCGCTGAACTGGGTGTTCTCCACGCGCACGCCACCGATGATGCGCAGCGCGCCGACATCCCAGGTGCCCATCGCGTAGCTGGCGAAGATGTCTTCGCTGGCGGTGTAGTCCTCTTCCAGTGAGGTCAGCGCATTGCCGCCGGTATCCTGCGGGCGGGCGCTGTACTGACCACCAGACTGCGCCCAATAGCGGCGCATGGCATCCGAGCTCATCCCCTGGCCGAGGCTGCCGCCGCGGTGATCGGGGGTGGCGGTGGTCCAGTCCGACAACGCCACGTCCGGGCCGACGCGCAGCTCGCGCTCATCGACATTGACGTCGCGATCGCGCCAACGCCCCAGCAGGCCAAACTTGATGCTGGAGGCATCGCCATCGAAGCGCACGTTGATCTGCGCACTGCGTTCGCTGTCGTTGACCTGTTTGGGCGACACCACGAAACGATCGAAATCGTAGTTAGCGTTGTCCATCCACTGCGCGCTGGTCAGGGTGTAGCGCGGGATGCCGCTGTTCTGATCGACGCTGGCGCCGAGGTCATCGCCGTTGTACTCGAAGCGCGCTTCCATCTCATCGTTGACGCGCTCTTCGGTACGCGTGTAGCCCAGCTTGTAATCGACCACCGCATTGGTGAGGCGGTTCTCGCCGCCGGCGCTGGTGGTGAAGGTGTTTTCCTTCTTGGTGCGATAGCGCATGCGCTTCTGGATCGTATCGGCCGGCAGGTCGTCCACCCGGTACTGGTTGTTGCCCAGCGCGGTGACCTCGCCATCGCCGAAGTTGAAGAGGGTGCGCTGGCGGGTTTCAGCATCGTCGAACTGGCTGTACAGGGTGCGCAGGTAATAACGATTGTCTTCATCCGGGTGCCAATCCAGATTGAGGTTCGCACCGATACGCTTGCGCTCGATCTCGTACTTGCGCTGCTGCAGGCTGGTGGCGAACAGGTCGTCTTCGGCACCGCCGTCGAACTCGCCGTACTCCACTTCGGTGTTGTCCGATTCGAACTTGCGGTTCTGGTAGTTCACCCCCAGCGCCACGCCGAAGGTATCGGCGAACACTTCGCTGTAGTTGATCGCGGCCTTCGGGCTGGTATTGCCGGAGAGCTGCTGGTGGCTGGCCTCGATCTTGCCGCGCAGATTGCGGCCTTCGCGGTCGAACGCCGAGGCCGACTCGACCAGGATCGCGCCACCGATGGCATCGCCCGGCATGTCCGGGGTGGGCGACTTGACCACGCGCAGGCGCTCGGTCGAGTCGGAGGGGATCACGTCCAGCGGTGCAGCGCGGCTGGAGTCTTCCGGTGTGCCGATGGCGATGCCATCCACGCTGACGCTGTTGAGGTTGGCATCCAGGCCACGGATGACCACGAAGCGCCCCTCGCCCTGGTCACGGGTGACACTGACGCCGGGCAGGCGCTGCAGCGATTCGGCCACGTTTTTGTCGGGGTAGACGCCCATGGCATCGGAGGAAACCGCGTCTTCAATCGCATCGCTGCTGCGCTTGAGGTCGACCGCGCGGGTCTGCGACTCCAGCTGCGGGCGGACTTCGACCCGGTCCAGATCGATGGCGGCGGCACCGGCGGCGGCGCTGCCGGCCACCGTGCCGCCATCGGGCGTTTCGGCGGCATGGGACGACGGGGTGATCACCGCCAGCAACGAGAGGCTGATCGCCAGGACCAACGGACGCTTCTTCTGCACTGCCTTCCCCAATCTGTGTAAAGAATGGGTCAGCACGGTATGTCCGGGAGGTTTCATGGGGATGACACCGGGGACATCGAACGGTCGGTGGCGGCGTCGGCTTTTGGCTTCGGTGGGGTGTTGCGGCACACTATCGGCCTCTCCTTTGCCAGTCATTCCCCCATGAAAATCGTCGAAGTGCGCCATCCGCTGGTGCAGCACAAGATCGGCCTGATGCGCGATGCGTCCCTGAGCACGAAGGACTTCCGCGAGCTGGCCAATGAGCTCGGTGGGCTGCTGGCCTACGAGGCCACCGCCGATCTGGATACCGAAGCCCACACCATGGCCGGCTGGGCAGGCCCAGTGACGGTGCAGCGCATCGCCGGGGCCAAGATCACCGTGGTGCCGATCCTGCGCGCCGGCCTGGGCATGCTCAGTGGCGTGCTCTCGCTGATCCCCGCCGCGCGCGTGAGCGTGGTCGGCCTGCAGCGCGATGAGGAAACCCTGCAACCGGTGCCCTACTTCGAGCGCCTGACCGGCCGCCTGGAAGAGCGCGATGCGCTGATCCTGGACCCGATGCTGGCCACCGGCGGCACCCTGATCGCCACGATCGACATGCTCAAGCGTGCCGGCGCACGCCGCATCAAGGGGATCTTCCTGGTGGCCGCGCCGGAAGGCATCGCCGCCGTGCAGGCCGTGCATCCGGACGTGGAGATCTTTACCGCCGCCATCGATGCCCAGCTCAACGAGAAGGGCTACATCCTGCCGGGCCTGGGCGATGCCGGCGATCGGATTTTCGGGACCCGCGTGGTCGGTTGATTCCCTCGTTCCGACCGGCGGTCACCACCAGCCGCCGGTGCTTCACACGGCCTAGCCATGCCCGGGCAGAAGCTGCGCGCATCCTCAACCCGTGCGTGGAGCTGCGTCATGAAGACCTTGTCCCTGCTGGCCTGTCTGGTGCTTCTGGGTGGCCCGGCCGTTGTCAGTGCGGCGACGCCGCAGCAACAGCGCATGGCCGATTGCTCGGCCAAGAACAAAGGCAAGACCGGCGAGGACTACAAGACCGCGCAGAAGGCCTGCCTGAGCGCTCCGGCGCCGGCGGCGAGCACGCCGCAGGAGCGCATGAAGACCTGCAACGCCGATGCGGCTGCGAAGAAGCTGGCCGGCGATGCGCGCAAGACGTTCATGAGCGGCTGTTTAAAGGCGCATTGACGCATCGGGCCGGATTCATGCCCGGTGCCGTGAGGTGCCGTGCCGACCAACGGTCGGCATCTACTGGTGTGGTTGCCTAGCCGGTAATGCCGGGCACGGCGCGGTAATACCGGCCGGTGCGCGGCCGGACCTGCCGCAGGCGTCAGGCCAGCGCGCGGGCCTTCAGTTCGCCCTGTTCGTGCACGGTGCCGAAGCGGCCCTTCTCATCGCGTGACACCTGCGCCAACGCGCACTGCGGGTCGTGGGTGAAGAACAGATGGACGTTGCGGGCCAGTTTGTCTTCCAGGAAGCTGCGCTTCTCGTCGATCAGCAGTTCGGCGTTGCGGTCGTAACCCATCGTGATCGGCACATGCACCCACGAGCGGCCCGGGATCAGGTCCGCGCAGAACACCACGCCGCCCCGCGCCTGCCCATCCACCGTCTCCGGCCCGATGATCTCGGCCAGCATCAGCCCCGGGGTATGCCCGTCGCTGAAGCTGAAACGTACGCTGTCGCCCAGGGCGGTGGAATACGGACCGTCGACGATTTCCAGGCGGCCACTGGCCTGCAGCAGACCGGGCAGTTCCGGGATGAAACTGGCCCGATCGCGCGGATGCGGATGCAGCGCGCGCGACCAGTGCTCGGCCCCGACCAGGAAGGTCGCATTCGGGAACAACAGTTCCGGCGCGCGACCTTCGCTCCACGGTGCCAGCAGGCCGCCGGCATGATCGAAGTGCAGATGGCTCAGCACCACCACGTCGATGTCTTCGTGCTCGAACCCGGCCTCGCGCAGGGATTCGATCAGCACATGGCTGGGTTCCTGCACGCCGTAGCGGTCCCGCAGTTTCGGCTCGAAGAAAGCGCCGATGCCGGTTTCAAACAGCACCGTCTTGCCGGCCAGTGGGCTGGCGAGCAGTGCACGGCAGGCCAGTTCGATCCGGTTGAGATCGTCCGGCACTGCCCATTTTTCCCAGACCGCGCGCGGCGCATTGCCGAACATCGCGCCACCGTCGAGTTTCTGGGAGTTACCGCGGATGGACCATAGTTTCATTGGCAAATTATCGTCGTGGCCCCGTTAAATATTCGCTAGCCATCGCCCATGAAAAAACCCCGCCACTGGGACGGGGTTTCTCGTCTGTGCGGTCAATCAGTGTGCTTGGCTGACCGCGGCGCTGCCGACCGGATTGCGCGGGTCGCTGCCACCGCTGAGGACATTGCTGCGGCGGTCCCATTCCACGGTCTGCAGGTTGCCCCAGACGTGGCTGGAGCCGCGGCCACCCGCGGCGGTGTCGCCGGGCAGATCGATCTTGTGGCCCATTGCCTGCAGCTGTTTGATGGTGCCCGCATCGAAAGTGCCGCTCTCGGCCTCGATCAGATCCGGCAGCCACTGGTGGTGGTAGCGCGGCAGCGCGGCGACCTGCTGCGCGGTCAGGCCATCGTCGTAGCCGAGGATGCCCAGCAGCACCATGGTGATGATGCGGCTGCCACCGGGCGTGCCGAGCACCACGACCTTGTCGGCGGACTCCATGAAGGTCGGGGTCATCGAGCTGAGCATGCGCTTGCCCGGCTTGGGCGCATTGGCCGCGTAGCCCATCACGCCGAAGGCATTGGGCGTGCCAGGCTTCAGCGCGAAATCGTCCATTTCGTTGTTCAGCAGCACGCCGGTACCCGACGGAATCAGGCCCGAGCCGTACAGCAGGTTCACGGTCTGGGTGGCGCCGACGCGGTTGCCCTCGCGGTCGATGATCGAGAAATGCGTGGTCTCGTCATCTTCCAGCGGGGTCGGGTTGCCCGACAGCAGATCGCTCGGGGTGGCCTTTTCCGGATGGATGGTGGCACGCAGGCCCTGCGCGTAGTCCTTGCTGGTCAGCACTTTCTGCGGGATGTCCACGAAATCCGGGTCGCCCAGGAAGAAGGTGCGGTCGCGGTAGGCGCGGCGCATGGCTTCCACCACCAGGTGGGTGCGATGGGCCTGGTCCAGCGATTTCAGGTCCCAGCCTTCCAGGATCTGCAGCATGGCCGCCAGCGCGATGCCGCCGGAAGACGGGGGCGAGGCGGTGGTGATGGTCCAGTCGCGGTACTTGAAGGCGATCGGCTCGCGCAGCTTGACCCGGTAGCCGGCCAATTCCTCCGCGGTCCACTGGCCGCCGGCCTGCTTCACGCCCTTGAGCAGCAGCTTGCCGGTCTCGCCCCGGTAGAAGCCATCGAAGCCCTGGTCGGCCAGACGCTCCATGGTCCTGGCCAGTTCCGGCTGGCGGAACACATCGCCCTCGGCGATCGGCTTGCCGTTGCGCTCATAGACCTCGCGCGTGCCGGGATAGCGCTGCATCACCGCGCGCCGCGATTGGTAGCCCTTGGACATGCGCGCATACACCGGGAAGCCATCGCGCGCGATGCGCATGGCCGGTTCCAGCGAGGTCTTCAGCGGCAGCTTGCCGTGCTTGGAGGACAGTTCCACCAACGCTGCCGGCAGGCCCGGGATACCGGCCGACCAGGCACCGTTGACCGAACGGTCGCGGTCCAGATCGCCCTTCTTGTCCAGGAAGGCTTCGGGGGTGGCGGACTGCGGCGCGGTTTCGCGCGCGTCCAGCATCACGTCCTTGCCGGTGGCCGCATCGTGCAGCAGGAAGAAGCCGCCGCCGCCAAGGCCGGAACTGATCGGCTCGACCACCGCCAGCGTGGCGGACACGGCCACGGCCGCATCGAATGCGTTGCCGCCCTTGGCCAGGATTTCCATGCCGGCTTCGGTGGCCAGGTGATGGCCACTGGCGACGGCCACGCCGTCAGGATGTTTGGCCAGCGCCGCCTGCGGGGATTCCGCCGCCCAGACGCTCGGGCTGACCAACAGGACGAGCAGCAACCAACGACGCGACAGCGTTCTCATTTGGGCAGAAACTCCGTGACATACAATTCGGGATGATCGCGCTGCAGCCCGTGCAGCTTGGCCAGCAGGGCGTCCTGGGTTTCCGGAATGTCCGGATCGGGATCGATGCATTCGACCGGGCAGACGACCACGCACTGGGGTTCGTCGAAATGCCCCACGCACTCGGTGCAGCGGGCCGGATCGATCACGTAGATGGTTTCACCCATCGAAATGGCCTGATTGGGACAGGCCGGCTCACAGACGTCGCAATTGACGCAGAGCTCATTGATTTTCAGCGACATGGCGTTACTCCACGCCCGCGCCGGCGGATGAGAACCGGCCCACGCGGGCGCGCGGGCCGGTCATCGGTGACGCCCCTGCGGGCGCCACCCGGGCCGCGCACACGGCGCAGCCGCCACTGCACGGGTTACTTGGCTTCGACGAAGATGTACTCGGCGCCGGTCGGCTGGATGATCGACTGGACGCGGGCGTTGTCGGCGGCTTTGCCGATGAACACCACGCGCACACCCTTCATCGAATCCGGCGAGACGTCCTTGAACACGGCCTGGATCATGTCGGCCATCTTGGCCGAGGCCGAGGAACCGAAGGCCAGCATGTTGCCCGGCTGCACGCCACGGCCCACGGCCTGGGTCGCGCTTTCGACCTGACGCTCATACTTGGCCGCGAATTCCGGGTCCGATTCCGGGGCGAGGTAGTACAGGTACGGGCTGTTGCTGATGTTGCCCATGTTCTGCACGGCCACGGCCTGCAGGTACTTCTTCCAGCCGGCATCGTCATCGGCAGCCGGGGCGACCAGCGCCTGCTGGGCTTCGACGACCGGCGCGGCCTCTTCCTTCTTGCAGGCGGTGAAGGCCAGCGCGAACGACGCGATCAACATGGCACGCATGGTGTTGTTCATGGAATTCCTCCCTTGGTGATTCTTGGTATGTATGGGTCTGACAGGTACTACGCTTGGGCCGACTTCGCTTCACGGACCTTGCGCAGCGCCTCAAGCACGGCGGACGGCACAAAGCCGGACACGTCGCCACCCAGACGGGCGATCTCGCGGACCAGCGAAGACGAAATGAAACTGTGTTGCTCGGCCGGGGTCAGGAACAGGGTCTCGACCTCCGGGATCAGATGGCGGTTCATGCTCGCCATCTGGAATTCGTATTCGAAATCGGACACCGCGCGCAGGCCGCGCAGCAGCACCCCGCCCTGCACCGAGCGCACGAAATGCGCCAGCAGGGTATCGAAACCACGCACTTCCACGTTGCGGTTGTGGCCCAGCGCATCGCGGGCCAGCTGCACGCGCTGCTCCAGCGGCAGGGTCGGCCCCTTGGACGGACTCTGCGCCACGCCCACCACCACCTTCTCGAACAGGGGTGCGGCGCGGTTCACCAGATCGATGTGACCGTTGGTGATCGGATCGAAGGTGCCCGGGTAGACAGCAATGCGGCGGTTGGCCACGGTCATACGTCAGCTACGCGTGTTGGTCTGGTGAAAGTGTAGCAGTGGCGCGCCGATACAGGGCAAAACGGACCTCCCGGGTGCCCCCCTCACGGTGCAGCAGCCACGGCGCGGGCATCTTCGGCGCCTGATCGGCCGGGGACTCCACGTACAGCCAGGCATCGGCGGCCAGATGCGACGGCAGCCCGGCGATCACCGCCTCCCACAGCCCATCGGCGAACGGCGGATCGATGAACACGATATCCGCCAGCGCCCCGGCCGGCTGCCGCAGCCACTGCAGCGCATCGGCCTGTACCACCGCGATCTGCTCCTGCGCCCCCAGCTTGGCGACCGAGTCGCGCAGTTGCCGGGACAACGCCACATCGCGCTCCACCAGCGTCGCCTGCGCCGCCCCCCGCGACACCGCCTCCAGCCCCAGCGCCCCGCTGCCGGCGAACAGATCCAGCACCCGCGCCCCACCCAACCGCGGCATCAGCCAGTTGAACAGCGTCTCGCGCACCCGGTCACTGCTGGGCCGCAGCCCCGGTGACAGCGGCACCGGCAGCTTCGTATTGCGCCACTTGCCGCCGATGATCCGCACCTGGCCCACGGCGGCCACCGGCTGACGCGGCGTCATGCGTGGCTCCGGAGACAGCTGGCAGCGGGATGGGCGAACGGGCAGAAGAGAGTCATGGGCACGGATGGCAGGCGGTTCAGGACGACATTCTAGGCGGTCCAGCGGTTGTCTCCACCCAGCGTCCCGATGCCGGAATGAAATGCAGCCACGCATGGCGTGGCTCCTGTCGCACGTCCGACCCACCTTGTAGAGGGTGGCGGGTACGGGGGGCCGGGACCGTTGGGCAGCATGGATGCTGCCCACGCGGCCCGATGGTTGGGTTCACGCCGCGTCCCCGCCCCCCCGGCCCCCCGCCC
>NZ_JASCOO010000149.1:0-6882 GCF_029959485.1 Stenotrophomonas sp. PS02301 | reverse complement strand
CCCACAACCGCGGGGCAGGGCCCGGCAGGGAAGACCGGGCAGCGCCGGGTTGGCGATCCATCAGTATACCGGGCCCGGCCGCTCCAGCGGCCCAGGCGGGTTCAGCGGATCTGCTGACCCAGCCGGATCGACTGCAGACGGTCCTGCGCGGTGCGCGCGGCGTCGGAGCCGGGATACGTGGACACGACCTGTTCGAGGGTCGCCTGGGCCTGGTCGACCTTGCCTTCGCCGTACTGGGAAAGGCCGATCTTGAGCAGGCCACCGGACGCCTTGTCATGGGTCGGGTAGCGCGAGATGAGGTCGCGGAACTGCGCCTCAGCCAACGGGAAATTGCGGGTGGCGTAATAGCTCTCGCCCAGCCAGTACAGCGCGTTGGGGGTATAGACGCCGTTGGGGTACAGCTCGAGGAAGCTCATGAACAGCTGCGCCGAGTCGTCGTACTTGCCGGCCTTGAGCGAATCGAAGGCGACATTGTAGGCGGTGCGTTCATCGCCACTGGCGGCCAGGCTGCCGGCATCGCCGTGCACGCTTGGCGGCCGCTCGGAAGCGGCCGTTGCCGGTTTCGGGGATGCAGCGGGGGCAGGCGCGGCTGCGGCCGGGGCGGCAGGAAGCACGGGGGCTCCACCTTCCAGGCGGTTCAGGCGGCTGTCCAGGTCCAGATACTGGTCCTTGGCGGACTGCTTGAGCTGGTCATTGTCGTGCTGCAGCTGCTCGACCTGCGACTGCAGGGCCTGCAACTGGGTACGCAACTGATTCAGCTGGTTGAGCATGTCCATGTTGGACTGGTTGTTG
Source organism: Stenotrophomonas sp. PS02301 (assembly GCF_029959485.1). Lineage (NCBI taxonomy): Bacteria > Pseudomonadati > Pseudomonadota > Gammaproteobacteria > Lysobacterales > Lysobacteraceae > Stenotrophomonas > Stenotrophomonas sp. PS02301. The sequence goes on along the minus strand of NZ_JASCOO010000149.1, from coordinate 6,090 downwards.
TTCGCCTGCTGCTCAAGCGCGCCGACGCGGTCGGCCAGACTCTGGCGCTGCGCATTGGCCGGTGCGGCAGCCACGAGGGCTGCCGCAACGATCATCGATAGAAATCGAAAGCGCATCTATTACTGAGCCGTGTACACGATCTCGACGCGACGGTTCTGCGACCAGCAGGACTCGCCCGACTCGGTGCAGACCGGACGCTCTTCACCGTAGGACACGACGGTCAGCTGCGAAGCCGAGCCACCGTTGGCCTGCAGTGCCGAGGACACGCCGTTGCCACGACGCTCGCCCAGAGCCTGGTTGTAAGCACGCGAACCGCGCTCATCGGTGTGGCCCTGCAGGGTCATGCGCGAGGACGGACGGTCACGCAGGTACTTGGCGTGGCACGCCATGATGGCCTGGAACTCCGGCTTGACGCTGTCCTGGTCCAGATCGAAGTACACCACGCGCTGGCGCAGGCAGGAATCGGTATCCAGATCACCCGGACCGTACAGACCCGAAGTGGACGGGCCGGTCGGAGCGGTGGTGCTGCCGGTATCAACCGGGGCAGCCGGCACTTCCTTGACCTTCTTGGAACAACCGGCCAGGGCGGCCACGGACAACAGGGAGACAAGCAGAACGCGGGTGGTCTTGTTCATGGCGATACCTTTGAGGCTCCTAAAGCCGGATGAGGGATGAATACGGCGAAATCTTAACACTCTGTTAGCGCTTTGTACGGTATGGCGACCAAGAAGGCTCACGAACATCACCGTCGGCCAGAACCAGCCGCTGGCGCACGCGCGCATCGGCCGATACGGCGTACAACACTCCACGACCACCCTCACGGGCGGCGTACAACACCATGCTTGCGTTGGGCGCGAAGCTCGGCGATTCATCCAGCGACCCTGGCGACAGCGTGTTCCAGCGGGCCGAGCCCGTACTGCTGTCCATCATCGCGATCTTGTAGGTATTGCCGCTGCCCTGGGCGACCACCAGCTTCTTGCCGTCGTAGGACAGGCTCGGGGTGGCGTTGTAGTTGCCCTGGAAGGTCACGCGCGAGGCGCTGCCACCGCTGGAGGCCACCTGGTAGATCTGCGGGCGGCCGCCACGGTCGGAGGTGAAGTAGACGCTGCTGCCATCCGGGCTCCAGGTCGGCTCGGTATCGATGGCGAAGTGGTTGGTCAGCTGGGTCAGCTGCTTGCTGCCCAGATCCATCACGTAGATTTCCGGGTTGCCACTGCGCGACAGCGACAGGGCCAGGCGGCGGCCATCGGGCGAGAACGACGGGGCGCTGTTGATGCCGCGGAAGCTGGTGACCAGTTCACGGGCACCGCTGGAGATGTTCTGGATGTAGATCGCCGAGTTGCCGCGCTCGAAGCTCACATAGGCCAGCTTGTTGCCGTCCGGGCTCCAGCTCGGCGAGAGCAGCGGCTCGGCCGAGCGCACAATGGTCTGCGGGTTGAAGCCGTCCGAATCGGCCACCATCAGCGCATAGCGCATGGCATCGCCCTTGCCGCTGGCGGTCACATAGGCGATGCGGGTCCAGAAGGCGCCGCGGACACCGGTGATCTTTTCGTAGATGGCATCGGCCATCTGGTGGGCGACATCGCGCATGGCGTTGCCACGGGCGGTCATCGCCAGGCCCAGCAGGCGCTCGCCCTTGGGCACGTCGTACAGCTCGTATTCGACGCGGTAGGCGCCAGCGCCGGCGTCCATCACCCGGCCGACCACGATGTAGTTCTGCTTCAGCGCACGCCAGGTGGCGAACTGGATCTCGCTGCCACGGGTCGGCTTTTCGACGATCTGGGCTTCCGGCAGGTTGCGGAACTGGCCGGAACGGTCCAGATCGGCACGCACCACGGCGGCCACATCGGTCTGCGGTGCACCGGCCGACCCCTGGTACGGCATGGGGACGACGGTGATCGGCGTGGCGGAGGCATTGCCGCCAATGATGTCGATATCCAGCCCCTTCTGCTGCGCCATGGCAGCGAAGGGCAACAACAGGGCCGCAACAACGGCAAGCCAACGAGGCATTTTTTTCATGGAGCGCTCAATAGGGGGAAACCAGAACGAGGGATAACAGGACCGCGGTGAACAGTTTCGCAATCATGAACCAAGGCCGTGTGAATTCCGAGTCACCTGGCGCACAAAACTCACACACCGTTAACCCCTTCAGGCGCCGTTGGGCTGCGCAACGGCGGGCGGTACGCGCCTGCGACGACCGCTGATCCGGCGGGATCAGCGGCCTGCCTGGTCAATCCTGGGCGGTGAACGTGAAGTTGATGGTGCGCGCGAATACCGACTCGAAGCCGCGGTACGGCAACGGCTGGGCATTCAACACGGCGGCCTCGATCGAACGGCGGCCTGCCTCGTCGAACGGGCAGCTGCCGCTGACCTTGGCCTGGATCACCTGTCCACCCGGAATCTGGGTGATCGAGACCTGGCAGCGCTGGCCCAGCGGCACCGAATCCGGACGGGTCCACTGTGCGGAGACCTTCTGCTGGATGGCCGCCGCGTATTTGGCGCTGAGATCGTCACTGGTGCCACCGGCACCGGCGGCCGGCTTGGCGGCACCGGTCGCCCCGGCGGTCGAGGCCGAGGCATTGGCGGCACGCGCGGCCGTGACCTGGCGCAGCTTCTGTTCGGCCAGCTTGGCTTCGTTCTCGGCCTGGGCGCGCTTGCGGCGGATTTCGGCAAGCTTCTTGTCGCGCTCGGCGTCGGCCTTGGCATCATTGGCCTTCTGTTCCTGCTCGGCCAGCTTCTTCTTTTCCGCCTCTTCCTGCTGTTTGGCCAGGCGCAGCTTCTGCTCGGCCTGTTCCTGGCGCTTGCGCTCGGTCAGGTCGATCTGTTCCTGGCGGCGCTTGGCTTCCTGCTCCTGCTTGGCCTTTTCAGCCGAGATCGCCAGCGCGTTGACCGCTTCCTGATCGACCGTATCGGGCTGGGCGATGCGCTCCTGCGCCTGCGATTGCTGCGGCGTCGGCGCGTCCTGCGGGCGCGGCTCGGGCAACGGCTGCGGCGGCGGCACGGTGTCTTCCGGAATCGGCTCGGGCTCGGCGACCGGCTCGGGCAGGTCCGGCAGCGATTCGGAGGCACGCAGGGCCTGGCGCGCGGCCGAGGCTTCGGACGCGGACAGCTGCAGGCTGGCTTCGATGGCCGGATCGCCCGCGGCCGCTTCGGTGGTGCGCTGCGGCGACCACAACCAGGCGGCGATGAAGATCAGTGCCAGCAGCAGATGGACGCCGAGCGCCAGCGCGATCGGCAGGCCCCACTCCTCATCCCGTGCGCGCTGCGGTGGCAGGGCTTCAGTGTGCATCGGTCGCCAGGCCCACCTTTTCCACGTTGGCGCGCTTGATCACGTCCATGGCCGCGACCACCTTTTCATAGGCCACGGCCCGGTCGGCGGCGACGATCACGCGCAGGTTCTTGTCCTGCGAGGAAAGCGCGGACAGCTGGGCCTGCAGGCGGGCCGCATCCATCGGCTCCGGGTCCTTGGCCTCGGGCAGCTTCAGGCTGAGCTGGCCATCCAGGCGGACGGACACGACGACCGGATCCTGCTTGCTCTCCAGGGCCTTGGCCTGGGAGGTCGGCAGATCCACTTCAAAGCTCAGCGTGAGCAGCGGCGCGGTCACCATGAAAATGATGAGCAGCACCAGCATGACGTCGATGTACGGCACGACGTTGATTTCGGATTTGAGCTTTCGGCGCTTGCGGCGGCCAATGGCTGCGGTCATGGCAGGACTCCTGTGCTGGGCGCTTACTCGTCGCCTGCGGTCTGGCGCTGCAGGATCGAGCTGAACTCTTCTGCGAAGGTTTCAAAGCGCACCGACATGCGCTCCACGCGGGTGGTGAAGCGGTTGTAGGCCCACACGGCCGGGATCGCCACGAACAGGCCGATCGCGGTGGCGAACAGGGCTTCGGAGATGCCCGGGGCAACCGAGGCGATACCGGCCTGCTCACCGCTGTTGATCATGTCGTGCATGGTCACCATGATGCCGAACACGGTACCGACCAGGCCCACGTACGGGGCGGTCGAGCCGATGTTGGCCAGCAGCTCCAGGCTGCGCTCCATCTGGTCCACTTCACGCGTATAGGTGGTGCGCATGGCGCGCTGCGCACCCTCGAGCTGGGCCCGGCCATCCAGCCGACGCTTGTCGCGCAGGCGGGTGAACTCGCGGAAACCGGCTTCGAAGATCGCTTCCAGGCCGCCGACCTTGCGGTTGCGGTCGGTCGCCGAGCTGTACAGCTTGCCCAGGTCCGCACCGGACCAGAAGCGACTTTCGAACTCGTCGGCCTCACGGTTGGCGGCATTGAACACGCGCGCCTTGCGGAAGATGATCACCCAGCTGATGAACGAGCCGGCCAACAGCAGCAGCACGATGATCTTCACCGGGATGCTGGCCTTGATCATCAGGTCCAGGTAATTGATGCCACCGCCATGCGCGGCTTGGGCGACAGTCTGCGCCGCGGCGCTGGTGACTTCCTGCGGCAGCGCTTCGGTCACCGTGGCCTGCAGGGCCAGGAGCATTACGATCATCCGTTGTTCCTCAGTGTGCGGATTCTGGAAATTCGAGGTGTTTCAGCGCGGCATGCAGTGCATCGTCCATGCCACGCGGTTTGAAGGTGGTTGCATCCAGCGCGGCGATCTTCACCTGCGCGGTCAGCAGTGTCTCATCGCCCCGATGGACGGCCTGGGCGAACACCATGCTGGCGCGCTTGCACTGCACCAGCGTGGCGGTGACCGCCAACGCATCATCCAGACGCGCCGGCTTGAGGAAGTCCATGGACATGCTGCGTACCGCGAACACCAGGCCGTGGTCGCAGCGCATGCGCTCCTGACCATACCCCAATGCCCGCATCCATTCGGTGCGCGCCCGTTCCATGAAGGCCACGTAGCGGGCGTGGTACACCACCCCGCCAGCGTCGGTATCTTCCCAGTAAATGCGTGTCGGCCAACTGAATCGGGGCTCAATCCGGGGCTCAACCGACATCCGGGACCTCCGCGAACAGGTCCGCCGGCGGGTTTTTCGGCTTCAGCCCCATGTGCCGGTAGGCCTTGTGCGTGCACATGCGGCCCCGCGCGGTGCGGATCAGGAAACCCTGCTGGATCAGGTACGGCTCGACCACGTCTTCCAGCGTGCCACGCTCTTCAGACAGGGCGGCCGCCAGCGACTCGATGCCGACCGGGCCACCGTCGAAGTAATCGACCATGGTCCGCAGCAGGCGCCGATCGAGCTCGTCGAAGCCCTCCGGATCGACCTTGAGCATCTGCATCGCGGCCTGGGCAACGTCCTGATCGATGTGGCCCGCCGCCTTCACCTGGGCGAAGTCGCGCACGCGGCGCAGCAGCCGGTTGGCGATACGCGGGGTGCCGCGCGAGCGCCGTGCGATCTCGGCCGCGCCTTCGGCGGTGCAGTCGATGTTGAGGATGCTGGCCGAACGCCGGACGATCTTGGTGAGCTCTTCCGGCGTATAGAACTCCAGCCGGTGCACGATGCCGAAGCGGTCGCGCAGCGGCGCGGTCAGCAGGCCTGCACGGGTGGTCGCGCCGATCAGGGTGAACGGCGGCAGATCGATCTTGATCGAGCGGGCCGCAGGGCCCTCACCGATCATGATGTCGATCTGGAAATCTTCCATCGCCGGGTACAGCACTTCCTCCACGACCGGCGAGAGGCGGTGGATTTCGTCGATGAACAGCACATCGTGCGGCTGCAGATTGGTCAGCAGCGCAGCCAGATCGCCCGCCTTTTCGATCACCGGGCCGGAGGTGACGCGCAGCGCGACCCCCAGCTCATTGGCGATCACATGGCTCAACGTGGTCTTGCCCAGACCCGGCGGCCCGAAGATCAGCACGTGGTCGAGCGCGTCGCCACGGGCCTTGGTCGCCTCGATATAGATCGACAGCTGCTCGCGCACAGGGGCCTGACCGAGGTAATCGGCCATGCGCTTGGGGCGGATGCTGGCGTCGGTGCCCTCGTCTTCGCGGGTGGCACCGGCGGCGATGATGCGGTCGTCGGTCATTCGGCAATTATGCGGCAAAAGCGGCGCGATCCGCGCCCCGTAGTGCCGGCCGCTGGCCGGCTCCTCATGACATCTGCATCCCGCGGAGCCGGCCAG
>NZ_JASCOO010000148.1:0-6889 GCF_029959485.1 Stenotrophomonas sp. PS02301 | reverse complement strand
GGGTCGGATTGAAGATCAGCGTCAGGTTGCAGTCGATCCCTTCGGCCTGCAGCTGGCGCGCCGCTTCCACGCCTTCCCAGGTTGCCGCGATCTTGATCAGCACCTTGCTGCGCGGCACGCCGGCCGCTTCGTACATGGCGATGAACTGGCGCGCCTTGGCCACCGTGGCCGCGGTGTCATGTGCCTGGTCGGCATCGACCTCGGTCGAGACCCGGCCCGGCACCAGCGTGCTGAGCAGGGTGCCCACGCCCACGGTCAGCCGATCGGCCACCGCGTGCACGATGGTCTCGCGTTCGCCCGCCTGCCCGCGGCCCCAGGCCAGCGCGTTCTCGATCAGATCGGCGTATACCGGCAGGTCCAGCGCTTTCTTCACCAGGGTGGGGTTGGTCGTGCAGTCGACCGGCTTCAAGCGCTTGATCGCCTCGTAGTCGCCGGTATCGGCAACCACCACGGACAGATCACGCAGCTGGGAGAGTTTGGACAGCGAAACGGTGCTCATTGCAACTCCTGGGACGAAACGGTGGAACCTGCGCGGATCGCAGCAGGCAGGGTCAGGCGTGGGGCTGGTGATGGACGGCGGTCACCCGCAGGCGCAGCTTGCGCCCGCCCGGTGCCACCCAATCCATGGTCTGGCCGATCGACAGGCCGAGCAGGGCGGTGCCCACCGGTGCCAGGATCGATACCTTGCCCTGTTCAACATCGGCTTCACGCGGATAGACCAGCGTCAGAACGTGCTTTTCGTTCTGCAGCTCATCTTCGCACTCTACGCGCGAATGCATCATGACGGTGCCCTCGGGAACCTGGTCCGGCGCCACAATGGTCGCGCGGTTGAGTTCCTCGGCCAGGGCGATCCCGGCGGGGGTCTGGCTGACGGCGGGAGACTCGAGCATGGCATCCAGGCGGTCCATGTCGTGGCTTGAAACGATGATCGAAGGGGGCAGTCCGCTGGAAGTGGACATGGTGTAGCTCCTTGCGTTTGTGGAAGACCCATGCAAAAAGGCGGCGCCTGCTGGCACCGCCTCGTTCTATTGTGCTGACAATCGTAGACGGATGCGACCCGTCCGGCATATCGGCCCCGCCGGCCGGTTCAGCCAGGCTCAGCCGGCGCGTGGAAGCGGCGTGGCCGCGACCGCCGGGACATCGGTCGTCTCCAGTGCGAACAGGCCCTGCGGCAGCCGTTTGAACTGCTGGGCCAGTTGCTCCAGGAAGCCGGTCATCGCCGAACTGCGGCGCCAGGCCATCGCGATGCGGCGGCTGGGACGGTCATCGCCACTGAAATCCAGCAGGCGGATGTTGTCCGAGCGCGGCACCGGCGGCTTGACCGAGAGCGTCGGCAGCAGGGTGATGCCCACGTCGGCGGCCACCATCTGCCGCAGCGTCTCCAGGCTGGTCGCGCGGAACTCCGATTTTTCGTTGGCACCGAACAACCGGCAGACCGCCAGCGCCTGGTCGCGCAGGCAGTGCCCGTCTTCCAGCAGCAACAGCTTCTGCGAGGACAGTTCCTGTACATCCAGATGCTGGCGGCGTGCCAGCGGGTGCTGCTGGGAGACCGCCAGCAGGAAGGGCTCTTCGAACAGGAACTCGGCGTGCAGCTGGTCATCATCAAGCGGCAGTGCCAACAGGGCGGCATCCAGCTTGCCTTCGCGCAGGCGGGTCAGCAGCTCATCGCTCTTTTCCTCGACCAGCAGCAGTTCCAGCTGCGGGAAACGCTCGCGGATGTTGGGAATCACATGCGGCAGCAGGTACGGGCCCAGCGTCGGGAAGATGCCGAGCCGGACGGTGCCGGCTTCGGGATCGCGACTGCGCCGCGCGGCTTCTTTCATCTGCTCCACCTCGGCCACGATGGTGCGGGCACGCGCGGCCGCTTCCACCCCGGCCGGGGTGAGCATGACCTTGCGCGGTGCACGCTCAACCAGCGGCAACCCCAGCTCGTCCTCGAGCTTGCGGATCTGGGTGGACAGGGTGGGTTGGCTGACGAAGCAGGCGGCGGCCGCCTTGCCGAAATGGCGGTGGTCGGCCAGCGCCACCAGATACTTCAAATCACGTAGGTTCATTTCCTTGGACCTCTAACGGTAATGGACCGGGTGATGGCGTGGCTTACCCAGCAGACAGACAAGGTTCCCGGCGAACCGGGAACCGGACGTTTCAGGCAGCTTCGGCGACAGCGCCGCTGCTCTTGGGAACGGAGGTGCGGATCAGGTGATCAAAGGCGCTCAGTGCCGCAGTGGAACCGGCGCCCATGGCGATGACGATCTGCTTGTACGGAACGGTCGTGCAATCGCCTGCGGCGAAGACACCCGGCACGCTGGTCTGGCCGCGGTCGTCGATCAGGATCTCGCCACGCGGTGACAGGGCCACCGTGTCCTTCAACCACTCGGTATTCGGCAGAAGACCGATCTGCACGAAGATGCCTTCCAGTTCCACCCGGTGCGAATCGCCACCGACGCGGTCCTGGTAGACCAGGCCCGTCACTTTCTGGCCATCGCCCAGCACTTCCTGGGTCAGGGCGCTGGTGATGATGGTGACGTTGCCCAGACTGCGCAGCTTCTTCTGCAGTACTTCATCGGCCCGCAGTTTGTCATCAAATTCCAGAAGGGTCACATACGTCACAAGACCCGCCAGATCGATCGCCGCTTCCACGCCGGAGTTGCCCCCGCCGATCACCGCCACGCGCTTGCCCTTGAACAACGGACCGTCGCAATGCGGGCAGTACGCCACGCCCTTGTTGCGGTACTGATCTTCGCCGGGCACGTTCATCTGGCGCCAGCGCGCACCGGTGGACAAGATGACCGAGCGCGACTTCAGCGACGCGCCATTCTCCAGGGTGATCTCGACCAGGCCGTCATCGCCGGCGGGCACCAGCGCGGTGGCGCGCTGCAGGTTCATGATGTCCACGTCGTACTCGCGCACATGCTGTTCCAGCGCCGCGGCCAGCTTCGGACCTTCGGTTTCCTTGACGGAAATGAAGTTCTCGATCGCCATCGTATCCAGCACCTGGCCACCGAAACGTTCAGCGGCCACACCGGTGCGGATGCCCTTGCGTGCGGCATAGATCGCCGCGGCTGCACCGGCCGGACCACCGCCCACCACCAGCACATCGAACGGGGCCTTGGCGCTCAGCTTTTCGGCATCGCGTTTGCCAGCGCCGGTGTCCAGCTTGGCCACGATCTGCTCCAGCGTCATGCGGCCTTGATCGAACACCTCGCCGTTGAGGTACACGGTCGGCACGGACATGATCTGGCGCGCTTCGACCTCGGCCGGGAACAGGCCGCCATCGATCGCCACGTGCTGGATGCGCGGGTTCAACACCGCTGCCAGGTTCAGTGCCTGGACCACGTCCGGGCAGTTCTGGCAGGACAGCGAGAAATAGGTTTCGAAGCGGTACTCGCCCTCCAGATTGCGCACCTGCTCGATCAGCTCGGCGGTGGCCTTGGACGGGTGACCACCGACCTGCAGCAGCGCCAGCACCAGCGAGGTGAACTCATGGCCCATCGGCAGGCCCGCGAACACCAGATGGATGTCCTGGCCCGGCGTGGTCAGTGCGAAGGAGGGCGTGCGCTCGTTGCTGTCGCGACGCACGTCCAGGCGGATCTGTGTGGAGAGCGTGGTCAGCGTGTTCAGCAGCTCGAGCATTTCCTGCGACTTGGCGCCGTCATCCACGTGCGCCGTGATCTGGATCGGACGGGTGACACGTTCCAGATAGGTCTTCAGCTGGGACTGGAGGTTGGCATCCAACATCGAAAAACTCCTTGAATCAGGCAAGGGGGCAGCGTCGACGCACCCCGCGGGTGCATCTGCGCGACATGGGGGTGAACCGAAACCGGCGCGTGGGGCACCGGCTTGGGTTCACCCCCATCCCCGGCGGGCGGGGATGGGGATGAGGAGCGGCTTAGATCTTGCCGACCAGGTCCAGCGACGGGGTCAGGGTCTTTTCGCCTTCCTTCCACTTCGCCGGGCACACCTGGTTCGGGTTGGCGGCGGTGAACTGGGCAGCCTTCAGCTTGCGCAGGGTCTCGGAGACGTCACGGGCGATCTCGTTGGAGTGGATCTCCAGGGTCTTGATCACGCCTTCCGGGTTGATGATGAAGGTGCCGCGCAGGGCCAGGCCTTCTTCCGGAATGTGCACGCCGAAGGCGTTGGTCAGCTGGTGGGTCGGATCGCCGACCAGCGGGAACTGGGCCTTGCCGACGGCCGGCGAGGTTTCGTGCCACACCTTGTGCGAGAAGTGCGTGTCGGTGGTGACGATGTAGACCTCGGCGCCGGCCTTCTGGAACTCGGCGTAATGATCGGCGGCGTCTTCAATCTCGGTCGGGCAGTTGAAGGTGAACGCGGCCGGCATGAAGATCAGCACGGACCAGTGACCCTTCAGGGTGCTGTCGGAGACCTTGATGAACTCGCCGTTCTGGTAGGCGTTGGCTTCGAACGGCTGGATCTGGGTGTTGATGAGCGACATCGTTGTTCCTCTTGGTGAAGGGGGTGGGTGAAGCGACCAACACAGGTTAGCGGCTCCGTTCCCATAAGAACAATCCATTGATTGCATCTATGCGATAGTCATAGGCTATCAAAGTGGTCTGATCCTGCGATGAATGATGAGGGCCAGATCCGTCAGAACCGTTGCAGCGCAATGACCAGGGCGCCGGAACGTGTGATCAGTGCAATAGCTTCTGCATATTCGTTGTGGGGGAAAGCTGAACGATCGCAGGCGACGCGGTGCCGATCCGGCCCGATGTCAGCCGGAAATCGATAGTGCACATGCATGTATATGTGAGTTGCCATGCTTGGATTCAATCAAGCTGCCGGTCGCGGACGGCCGGCGCGCGCACCCGGGGCGCAAGGGCCGGTGCACTACACTGCGCGCCCCGATGTTGCTCCGTCCCGCCATGACCGCCACCCCGCCACCTGTCCGCCAGCTGCTCGCCGACGCCGCCACCCGCCTGCCCGGCGTGGAAGGCCGCCATGAGGCCGAACTGCTGCTGCTGCACGTGCTGGAACGCGAGCGCAGCTGGCTGTTCGCGCATGCCACCGATCCGGTCGAGCCGGCGCAGGTGGCGGCGTTCGAGGCGCTGCTGGCCAAACGCCTGGCCGGCGAGCCGGTGGCGTACCTGCTGGGCCGCCGCGGCTTCTGGACCCTGGATCTTGAGGTCAGCCCGGCCACCCTGATCCCGCGCCCGGAGACCGAGCTGCTGGTCGAGTTGGCGCTGGCACGGTTGCCCGACGCTACCGCCTTGCGGGTCGCCGACCTTGGCACCGGCAGTGGCGCGATCGCGCTGGCGCTGGCCAGCGAACGGCCGCAGGCCCGGGTAGTGGCGACCGACCTCAGCGAGGCGGCCCTGGCGGTGGCGGCACGCAACGCGCAGCGCCACGCACTGGGCAACGTCCAGTTCCGGCAGGGTGCGTGGTACGCGCCGCTGGCGGGTGAGCGCTTCGATCTGATCGCCACCAATCCCCCGTACATCGCCAGCGACGACCCGCACCTGGCGCAGGGCGATCTGCGCTTCGAACCGGCCACCGCGCTGGCCGCCGGTCTTGATGGGCTGGACGACATCCGGCTGATCATCGCCGGTGCAGCAGCACACCTGCTTCCCGGCGGCTGGCTGCTGATCGAACACGGCTGGGACCAGGGCGAGGCGATCCGCGCGCTGCTGCGGGACGCCGGTTTCCAGTCGGTCGCCACTGAGCACGATCTGGAACAGCGCGACCGGGTGAGCCTGGGCTGTCTGCCCGCCTGAGTGCCTGCCGGCCCTGCGGCGACCCCGAGGCTAGAATGGCCTGTCCACCGGGCCGCCGCGCAGCGTGATGCGGCGACTGTCATTCCACATGGAGTTCCTGTCATGCGTACGCTGTATCCCGCCATCACCCCTTACGACGTCGGCACCCTGAAGGTCGATGACCGCCATACGCTGTACTTCGAGCAGTGCGGCAATCCCGACGGCAAGCCGGTGGTGATGCTGCACGGTGGCCCGGGCGGCGGCTGCAGCGACAAAATGCGCCAGTTCCACGACCCGGCCAAGTACCGGATCATCCTGTTCGACCAGCGCGGTGCCGGCCGTTCCACGCCGCATGCGGACCTGGTCGACAACACCACCTGGGACCTGGTCGCCGACATCGAGAAACTGCGCGTGCACCTGAAGGTGGACCGCTGGCAGGTCTTCGGCGGCAGCTGGGGCTCGACCCTGGCGCTGGCCTACGCGCAGACCCACCCGCAGCGCGTGACCGAACTGGTCCTGCGCGGCATCTTCATGCTGCGCCGCTGGGAGCTGGAGTGGTTCTACCAGGAAGGCGCCAACCGCCTGTTCCCGGATGCGTGGGAGCACTACCTCCAGCCGATCCCGGCCGTGGAGCGCCACGATCTGATCTCGGCCTTCCACCGCCGCCTGACCAGCGACGATGAAGCCACCCGCCTGGCCGCGGCCAAGGCGTGGAGTGTGTGGGAAGGCGCCACCAGCTTCCTGCACGTGGACGACGACTTCGTGAACAGCCATCAGGATCCGCAGTTCGCGCTGGCCTTCGCCCGCATCGAGAACCACTACTTCGTCAACGGTGGCTTCTTCGAGGTGGAAGAACAGCTGCTGCGCGACGCGCACCGCATCGCCGATATCCCGGGCGTGATCGTGCATGGCCGCTACGACGTGGTCTGCCCGCTGCAGAGCGCGTGGGAGCTGCACAAGGCGTGGCCGAACTCGACGCTGGAGATCAGCCCGGCCTCGGGTCACTCTGCTTTCGAAGCGGAGAATGTCGACGCGCTGGTGCGGGCGACGGATCGTTTCGCGGGTTGATGGAAGAGGGTGCCGGCCAACGGCCGGCACCTACCGGGCTACCCCGTGCGTCGCCCGGCCGATCACGACCGTTGGTCGTGATCCGCCGTTTACCAGTTCCCCGCCCACAACCC
>NZ_JASCOO010000147.1:0-6903 GCF_029959485.1 Stenotrophomonas sp. PS02301 | reverse complement strand
CTCTAACGGGGACGGATATAACGGGGCCGGAGGTAGTTAAGCGCACGCGCTTAACTACCTCCGTCCCCGTTATTTCTTCGCGCGCTTAACTACCTCCGTCCCCGTTATTTCTTCGGCACGATCGTGATGTGCCCGTTGATCTCCAGCACCGCCAGGGCGACATCGTCGATGGACAGGCAGCCCTGCTGACGCATCGCTGCGTCCAGATCGGCCGGGGTGACCAGCTCACGCTTGAGCACGGAATCGAGCACCTTGCCATCGCGGGCGATCAGGATCGGCTCGCCTTCGACCAGGGTTTCCACGCGCCGGCTGCGCGTGCTGAGCCAACCCACGCCGTAGTTGATCGAGATCAGCGTCGCCGCGAGCAGCAGGCCGCCGCCCAGGGACGTGTCCTGGCCCAGCAGTGCGTTCTGCACCGCGTTGCCCAGCAGCACGATCAGCAACACGTCGAACGGGGTGATCTGGCCCAGCGCACGCTTGCCGGAGAGCCGGACCATCCCCAGTACCACCGCGTACACCACCACCGCGCGCAGGATGAATTCCCACCACGGCATGGCCAATGCAAACAGGTCGCTCATTGCCTCTCCCCGAACTGGTCCGGCCAGCATGGGCCGGCACCCGGCGCGAGGCAATGGCCTGACGGCGTGGATGGCCGTTTTCCGGCGCCACAAATAAAAAGCCCCGCCAACCAGGGGGAGGTTAGCGGGGCCGGGGAACGGGCGCTTGGGGAGGAGCCCCCGTTCCGAGATCTGCTCCAGGGGATGGGAGAGATCCACAACAGGCATTGCGCCTGTCGAGGTCTATAAAAGCACTCCGAACATTGATAGTTCGTGAAGGGGCCCAATTAATCCGGACCTCTTCCCAGAAACATTCATCCAACAGTCAGATTATCGTGGCGCACTGAACCAATTCAGCCTTTTGACTGTGATTCAGGCCTCAATGTGCCTCATCCCAGTTGTCGCCCACGCCCGCATCCACCACCAGCGGCACACGCAGTTCGGCGGCCGAGGACATCAGTTCCACGACTTTCAAACGCAAGGTATCGAGGAAACTACTTTCGGTTTCAAAGACGAGTTCATCGTGCACCTGCAGAATCATCTTGGCCTGGTCGCTGTGATCCTCCAGCCAGCTGTCCACCTTCACCATGGCGCGCTTGATGATGTCCGCCGCGGTGCCCTGCATCGGGGCGTTGATCGCGGCCCGTTCAGCACCGGCCCGCAGGCCCTGGTTGCGGGCGTTGATGTCGTTCAGGTACAGGCGGCGGCCGAACAGGGTTTCCACATAGCCCTGTTCGCGGGCCTGCTGGCGCATCCGCTCCATGAAATCGCGCACGCCCGGGTAGCGGCTGAAGTACAGCGCCACGTAATCCTGGGCCTGGCCGCGGTCGATGCCCAGGTTGCGGGCCAGCCCGAACGCGCTCATGCCGTACATCAGGCCGAAGTTGATCGCCTTGGCGGCCCGGCGCTCGTTGGAGGTCACCTCCTCCAGGGGGCGGCTGAAGACTTCCGCCGCCGTCGCCCGGTGCACGTCCACGCCCTGCTCGAAGGCCCGCACCAGGCCGGGGTCCTCGGAGAGGTGGGCCATGATCCGCAGCTCGATCTGCGAGTAGTCGCAGGCCAGGATCTTGCGGCCCGGCGGGGCCACGAAGGCGCGGCGGATGCGACGGCCATCCTCGGTGCGGATCGGGATGTTCTGCAGGTTCGGGTCCGAGGAGGACAGCCGGCCGGTGGCGGCGCCGGACTGGTGGTAGCTGGTGTGTACCCGCCCGGTGTCCTGGTTGATCATCTCCGGCAGCTTGTCGGTGTAGGTGCTGCGCAGCTTGGCCAGCCCGCGGTACTCCAGGATCACCCGCGGCAGCTCGTGCTGCTCGGCGATCGCCTCCAGTGCCTCTTCGTTGGTGCTGGGCTGGCCCTTGGGGGTCTTCACCAGCGCCGGCAGCTGCAGCTCGTCGAACAGCACGGCCTGCAGCTGCTTGGGCGAATCCAGGTTGAAGGTGCGCCCGGCCAGCTCGGTGGCTTTCTGCTGGGCGGCCAGCATGCGTGAGCCCAGGTCCTGGCTCTGCCGGCGCAGTTCGGCCATGTCGATGTGCACGCCATTGGCTTCGATGCGGGTCAACACCGGCACCAGCGGCATCTCGATGTCGCGGTAGACGCTGTCCAGCGAGGGCGTGGCCCGCAGCTGTGGCTGCAGCGCGTGGTGCAGGCGCAGGGTCACGTCGGCATCTTCGGCGGCGTAGCGGCAGGCTTCGTCCAGGCCCACCTGCGAGAACGAAATCTGCTTGGCGCCCTTGCCGGCCACCTCCTCGAACTTGATGGTGGTGTAGCCCAGATAGCGCATCGCCAGCGAGTCCATGTCATGGCGCGTGGCGGTGGAATTGAGCACGAAGCTCTCCAGCATGGTGTCGTCGTGGTACCCCTGCACGTTCACGCCGTGGCGGCGCAGCACGTGCAGGTCGTACTTGCCGTGCTGGCCAAGCTTCTTCTTGGAGGGGTCTTCCAGCGCCGGGCGCAACGCCGCCAGTACCTGCTCACGCGGCAGCTGGGCCGGCGCGCCGGGGTAATCGTGACCGACCGGGATATAGGCGGCCCGGCCCGGCTCGACCGCCAGGCTGATGCCGACCAGGTTGGCGCGCATGGCGTCCAGCGCGTCGGTCTCGGTATCGAAGGAGATCAGCTCGGCATCGGCCAGGCGCTGCACCCAGGCGTCGAGCTGCTCGCTGGTGAGCACCATCTCGTACTCGCCGGGGGCGGAGAGCGCCGGGTCGACCGGCACCACCGCCTCATCCGGCGTGGCACGGGCGTAGCCGGCCGCGGTGCCACGCAGGCTGACCGGGGCATCGCTGGCACCGGCCGGGGCCGGCACGGGGCCGCCCAGCTCCTTGAGCGCCTGGGTGAAGCCGTAACGCAGGTACAGCTCGCCCAGCGACGGCACGTCCGGCTCGCGCAGCGGCAGGGTCTGCGCCGTTACCTCCAGCGGCACATCGGTACGGATCGTGACCAGCTCGCGGTTGAGCGGCAGGCGCTCCAGCGCCGCGCGCAGGTTCTCGCCGATCTTGCCCTTCATGGTCGGGGCCGCGGCGATCACGCCATCCAGGTGCTGGTATTCGGCCAACCACTTGGCGGCGGTCTTGGGGCCGCACTTTTCCACGCCGGGCACGTTGTCCACAGCGTCGCCCATCAGTGCCAGCAGGTCGACGATCTGGTCGGCGCGCACGCCGAACTTCTCCATCACCGCCGCGTCCGAATCCATGCGGCTGCCGGTCATGGTGTTGACCAGCTCGATACCCGGGCGGACCAGCTGGGCGAAGTCCTTGTCGCCGGTGGAAATGGTCACCTGCAGGCCATCGCGGTGACCCTGCAGGGCCAGCGTGCCGATCACATCATCGGCTTCCACGCCGGGGATGCGCAGGATGCTCAGGCCCAGCGCCTCGACGATGCGGCACATCGGCTCGATCTGCGGGCGCAGGTCGTCGGGCATCGGCGGGCGGTTGGCCTTGTAGTCGGCATACAGGTCGTCACGGAAGGTCTTGCCGGGCGCATCGACCACGAAGGCGACGTACTCGGGGCGCTCCTTCAGCGTGGCGCGCAGCATGTTGACCACACCGAACAGCGCGCCGGTGGGTTCACCGTGTGCGTTGGTCAGCGGCGGAAGCGCGTGGAACGCGCGATACAGGTAACTGGACCCGTCAATCAGGACTAATCGGCTCATATGACGATTCTACGCGCCCGGCCCTGACCGTCGTCGGCACCGGCCTCACGATCCATCGGGCATAATCAGGCCCTCTTCGCCCAAGGACTCCCGGCCCATGAAGATTCTGTTGCTCGCAGGCGTGCTCGCGCTGGCTGGCTGTGCCACCGGCGGCGGCAGGCCCCCGGTCGATGTCACTGGCGCCGATGTGGTCAAGACGGTGCAGGACAACGGCGACACCATCGAGGAATACCGGGTGGGCGGCCAGTTGCGGATGGTCAAGGTGACCCCGTCGCGCGGTGCCCCGTTCTACATGTACGACCAGAACGGCGATGGCCGCATGGACAGCGACAAGGACGGCGTCTCGCCGGTGTACTGGAAGCTCTACAGCTGGTGATCCCGGGCGTCGACCGCACTGCTGCCCCGTGACCGCACGGGGCCGGCAAGGCGCTGCCCCCCGTCCCCGCTTGCCCACGCTCGATGACGACACCCGAACGCCGCCACGATCCGAATCCGGCTGAACTGCGCGCCGGCCTCACTGCAGAGCAGCGCCAGGCAGTGGAGACGCTGGAGCATTTCGGCTGGCAGCTGCGCTTCGTGCGCCGCCCGCTGTTCCGCGACCCGATCCCGGTGCTGTTCGACCGTCAGGGTGAGCGCTATGTGGTGCTGCAGCCCGACGGCACGCTGGATGAATCGCAGACGTTGAAACTGCGCGATTGAGGGGCATTGCCGGCCAGCGGCCGGCACTACCGCTTTCCCGTTATCGGATGACCAGCACCGGTACCGTGCTGCGTGCCAGCACTTCGGCGGTCTGGCTGCCGAGCAGCACGCGGGTCACGCCTCGGCGGCCATGCGAGGTCATCACGATCAGGTCGCTGCCGCGTTCGGTGGCGGTATCGATGATGCCGTCCGCGGCGTAGCGGTCCAACACGTGCACGGTCGCCGTACGCAGGCCCTGCGCTTGCGCAGCGGCCTTGGCCGGCTGCAGCACCTTCTGCGCGGTCTCTTCGCGGTCGGCTTTGTATTCGGGCGTGTTCATGTAGCCCACGCTCCAGCCCATCGCGTCGTACATACCGACGGCCCATGGCTCGGAGACGGTCACGATATCGACCTCGGCATCGAGGTCCTTGGCCAGCTCCAGGCCCTTGGCCAGGCCTTTCTCGGCCAGCTCCGAACCATCGGTGGCAATCAGGATGCGCTTGTACATGGCAGAGCTCCTTGGGGTGGGCAATGGGAACATCACCATTGCACACCCGATGTGGACGCGGTGCCTTGAGCTGGATCAATCGCCGTGGGCGCGCGCAGGCACCCTCCGCGCCGGATTGCCCACCACGGTCGCGCCCGCCGGCACATCGCGGGTGACCACACTGCCCGCACCCACCACCGCGTCATCGCCGATGGTGACGCCGGGCAACACGATCGCGCCGCCCCCGATCCAGACATTGCGCCCGATCCGGACCGGCTTGGCCGACTCCAGGCCTTCAGCCCGTGCCTGCGGATCACGCGGATGATCGGCGGCATAGAGCTGCACTGCCGGACCGATCTGGGTGCCATCGCCGATGCTGACCTCGGCCACGTCCAGGATCACGCAGTTGTAGTTGAGGAACACGCCCTGCCCCAGGCGGATGTTGTAGCCGTAATCGCAGTGGAATGGCGGCCGGATCACCGCACCCTCGCCGACCGCACCGAGCTGCTCGCGCAACAGCGCGCGGCGCACGGCCGGGGTTTCGGCCAGGGCGGCGTTGTAACGGACCATCCACACCTTGGCCGCGGCCATGTCCGCCTGCAGCGCCGGATCACCGGGGCGGTAGGGCAGCCCGGACAACATTTTTTCCTTTTCGCTCGGACCCATGTGGCCTCCCTCAGACAGAGGGTGATGATGCCGGTTGGCCGCTCGCGTGTCAGTGCATGCCGCGTCGCGTGCCCAACAGCGCCACCAGTGCGAAGACGATGCCACTCAGCCAGAACCACAGCGTTGCCTGGCCGATGCACACCCCGCTGGGCTGCGGCTGGCAGCGCAGGCGCAGCAGATCGAAGTCGCCACCGTCGGCCAGGCAGGTCTGCGCGTGCTGGACCAGGGCCAGCACCGGCTCGGCCCAGCCTGCCGACCATGTCAGCAGAACCAGTGCAGCAAGCAGATACGGAATTCCCTTGTTCACGAGTGCGCTCCCAGCGGACAGGGGCAGACTCTGGGCGCCGGCCGGGGGAGCGACAAGCGGCACGCGACGAACTGTGTGAAATCCGGGATGAGCCGGGGGCGATCGGGGATGAAGCGAGGCGCCCTGGCCCACCACAACGCGGATAGCGCAGGCATACGCGGCCTGTGCTGCAGCGCAGGACGGAGAAGGACACCGCCCATGCCAGTCGATGGCGGCCGCAGCTGGTGCACCGGGCTGGCCCACGATGCGACGGTGTCTGCCGACTTGAATGTGCGGGCGCAGCTGCGCCGTGGCCTGCGCTATGCAGCAGGCCACGCGCCGGACTGCTGATCAGGCGGTACGCACCACACGCGCGCCTTGGCACAGCGGGTAGCTCGCCAGAAGATCGGCGATGCGCGCGTGCAGGGTGTCGAACGAGGCGCCATACAGATACAGCGCCGTCTCGGTGGGGCCCTGCCACCAGCTGCAGATCTCGCCGTGGCCTTCGATGCGCTCGACGATCTGTTCGAACACATAGTTCGAATCACACTGTTCGTAGACCTCATCGGGCAGATCGGTGCCGTTGAGATACAACGCCAAGCCTTCGGTGACGCCGAACGGCTGATCGGGGGCGCCTTCGCGCTGGATCAGCGAGCCCTTCGGCGCTCCCAGCTGCTCCAGCAGCTCGATCACGCCAGGCAACGAGGCCGGATCGTTCAACGCGACCTCGATATCGCCGTAGTCCACTTCACCGTCTTCGGTCAGCGCGGTGCCGCCGCCCGTGATCTCGCCCAGCTCGGCACTGCCCAGCAGCGCATCGAGCGGATCTTCGAACAGCTCATGGCGATGCTCGGGCTGGAGCCTGGCATTCAATTTGACGGTGAGGTGCAGCGGCGAATCGGTCATGGCGGGGGCCTGTTCGAAAAGGATGGCGCCATTGTAGTGCCGGCCGCTGGCCGGCTCCCGACAAGGTATGCCGCCCATTGTAGTGCCGGCCGCTGGCCGGCTCCCGACAAGGTATGCCGCCCATTGTAGTGCCGGCCGCTGGCCGGCTCCCGACAACGCCGCAGCAGGCAGC
>NZ_JASCOO010000146.1:0-6932 GCF_029959485.1 Stenotrophomonas sp. PS02301 | reverse complement strand
CCGGGAGGGCGGCTACGCGGGGGGGGGTGGAGGCGGGGGAGTTGGGGCCCACGATCCGCGGCGCGGATGGTGGGAGCGCCAGCGCGGATGCGCTGCCGCATACCCGGATTACTTGCCTGCGCGTGCGGAGTATTCGCCCGAGCGGGTGTCGACCTTGATGATTTCATCCTGGTTGACGAACAGCGGCACGCGGACCACCGCGCCGGTTTCCAGGGTGGCCGGCTTGCCGCCGCCGCCCGAGGTGTCGCCACGGACGCCCGGATCGGTTTCGGTGATCTTCAGTTCCACGAAGTTCGGCGGCTGCACGAAGATCGGCTCGCCGTTCCACAGGGTGACGATGCAGGACTCTTCGCCCTTCAGCCACTTCTCGGCGCCGCCCATGCCGGCCTTGGTGGCCTGCACCTGCTCGAAGGATTCCGGGTCCATGAAGTGCCAGAACTCGCCGTCGCTGTACATGAAGTCCATGTTGGTATCGACAACATCGGCCTTCTCCACGTCGTCGGTGGCCTTCATGGTCATTTCGACCACACGGCCCGACTTGATGAAGCGGTACTTCATGCGGGTGAAGGCCTGGCCCTTGCCCGGCTTGACGTATTCGGTCTCGGTGATGACCGCTGGTTCATTGTTGACCAGGATCTTCATCCCGTTCTTGACGTCGTTCATGCCAACAGTGGCCATGCTGAAACTCCTGAATGGGCAAACGCCGCGCAGGCGCGGCGAGCCGGATAGAATGGGAAATCCCACCGACACCGGTGGGGTGACTCGATATTTCTGACCCACATGATAACCGCAGGCCCCCATTCCATGCAGCTTTCCGCCATGCCCCTGGCCGCCCCCGTCCGCTGGCAGCAACGGTGGCGCGAGGCGATCCGCGACCCGCGCGAGCTGCTGCGGCAGCTGGGGCTGGATCCGGTGGCGCTGGGGGTCTCTGACGAGGCGGCCGGCCAGTTCGCGGTGCGCGTGCCGCAGGGCTTCGCGGCCCGGATGCGCCATGGCGACCGGCATGACCCCCTGCTCCGGCAGGTCCTGCCGATCACCGACGAATTGAAGGTCGTGCCCGGCTTCAGCCTGGATGCGGTGGGCGACGGCGCGGCCAAGAAGGCCACCGGGGTCATCCAGAAATACCGCGGCCGTGCCCTGCTGGTCACCACCGGCAGCTGCGCGATCAACTGCCGCTACTGCTTCCGCCGCCATTTCGACTACGGCGCCGAGAACGCGGCCCGCGAGGGCTGGCGCGATGCGGTCGACGCGATCGCGCAGGACCCGGACATCGACGAGGTGATCCTGTCCGGCGGCGACCCGCTGTCGCTGGCGACCCACAAGCTGGTGGAGCTGACCCAGGCCCTGAAGCAGATTCCGCACCTGCGCCGCCTGCGCATCCACAGCCGCCTGCCAGTGGTGCTGCCCGAACGCGTGGACGACGAGCTGGTGCAGTGGATCGCCTCGCTGCCGTGGCCGGTGGCGTTCGTGATCCATGCCAACCACGCCAATGAGTTCGACGCATCGGTGGACGCCGCGATGGCGCGCCTGCGCGCGGCCGGCGCCACCCTGCTCAACCAGGCGGTACTGCTGCGCGGGGTCAACGATTCGATCCAGGCGCTGCAGGCGTTGAGCGAGCGCAGTTTCGCGGCGGGCGTGCTGCCCTATTACCTGTACCAGGTGGACCGGGTCGAAGGCGTGGCCCATTTCGAAGTGGCCGACGACACCGCCAAGGACCTGCATGCACAGCTGACCGCACGCCTGTCCGGCTACCTGGTCCCCAAGCTGGTCCGCGAGATCTCCGGCGACAGCAGCAAGCGGCCGGTCTAGCGTCAGCTGCCCGATTCGAGCAGCTGCACCACCTCGGTCGCGCTGACCGGGTGGCTCAGCCAGTAGCCCTGGGCCAGGTCGCAGCCGCGCTGGGCCAGCAGATCGAACTGCACTTCCTGCTCGATACCTTCGGCCACCACGGTGATCCCCAGCGCATGGGCCATGGCGATGATCGCCGTGGTCAACGCCAGATCGTCCGGGTCACGCTGCATGTCGGCCACGAAGCTCTTGTCGATCTTGACCCCGTCCACCGGCACCTGGCGCAGATGGCTCAGGCCGGAGAAGCCGGTTCCGAAATCGTCCAGCCAGACCTTGACGCCGGTCCGGTGCAGCTTGTCCAGCAGCGCGGCAGCCAGCATTTCATCGCCGATCACGGCGGTTTCGGTCAGTTCCAGGTGCAGGCGCGACGCCGGCAGCCCGGTGTCGCGCAGGCACTCGGCGACCAGAGTCGGCAGCTCGCCGCCCCGCAGCTGGCGCGGTGACACGTTGACCGAGACGAACAGCCCTTCACCATCGGCGCCGGGTGGCCACTGCACCGCCTCGGTGCAGGCCGCGCGCAGCACCTTGGGGCCGATCACCTCGATCAGCCCACTCTGCTCGGCCACTTCGATGAACACCGAGGGCGGAATCGTGCCCAGGGTGGGGTGCCGCCAGCGCAGCAGTACCTCCACGCCGACCATGCGGCGGTCGCGGGTCCGGTAGATCGGCTGATAGGCCAGCCGCAGCTCGCCGCGCTCCCAGGCACCGCGCAGCTCCTGCTCCATGTGCACGCGGCGCTCGACCGCGTGATCCATGGCCCGGCTGTAGTAGCGGTAGCAGTTCTTGCCGGCCATCTTGGCCTGGTACATCGCGATGTCGCCGTTCTTGAGCAGCGTGGTGGCATCGGCGGCATCGTCCGGAAACAGGGTCACGCCGATCGAGGTGCCCAGGAACAACTCGCGGCCCTGCACCACCAGCGGCTTGCCCAGTTCACGCACGAGTATCTCGGCCAGCTCACGGGCCCCGGCGGGAACATCGCCGTCACCGATCAGGATCACGAACTCATCGCCACCGAAGCGCGCCAGCAGCGCCTCATCGCCGCCGGCCTGGGCCACCGCCGCGCTGATCCGCTGTGCGAACTGCAGCAAGGCCTCGTCACCGGCCTCGTGGCCCAGCGTGTCGTTGACGCGCTTGAAATCGTCCATGTCAGCGAACAGCAGCCCCAGCCGATGCCCGGAGGCCCGCGCCGCCATCAAGCGGTGATCCAGCGCCTCGCGGAAAGCCAGCCGGTTGGTCAGCCCGGTCAGGGCATCGGTATAGGCCATGTGCCGCACCTCACGGTCGTGCCGGGCAATTGC
Source organism: Stenotrophomonas sp. PS02301 (assembly GCF_029959485.1). Classification (NCBI taxonomy): domain Bacteria; kingdom Pseudomonadati; phylum Pseudomonadota; class Gammaproteobacteria; order Lysobacterales; family Lysobacteraceae; genus Stenotrophomonas; species Stenotrophomonas sp. PS02301. The sequence goes on along the minus strand of NZ_JASCOO010000146.1, from coordinate 3,786 downwards.
CTGGCTCATGCGACCGAACGCGCGCATCAGCTCACCGACCTCATCCTGGCGCCGGATCTCCGGCATCTGCAGGGTGTAATCGCCGGCCTCGATCTGGCGGGCGGCACCGGCCAGCCAGCGGATCGGCGTGACCAGGGTGCGCTGCACGTAGATGATCACCACCGCGCCGATTCCAACCAGCAGGCCGAGCATCAGCAGCAGCCAGCCCAGGTGCCGCTTGCCGACCTGCTGCAGGCGATCGCCCAGGGTCTGGTTGGCCTGCTGCTCCATGGCCTGCACATCGTCCAGCGCCATGCCCACGCGCACGCCGCCGATCCGCTGGTTGCCGATCATGATCGGCATCGCGTTGTCGAGCACCTTGGGCGACTGCTGCACCACCAGCGCGCGCGCGCCGGCCGCGCCCGCCGCGAGCGGATCGGTCATCGGCTGGCCAAACTCGAGCACGTCCACCGTGCCGTCGTGGATCAGCCTGCCGTTGTCATCGAATACCAGCACATAGCGCACCACCTGCTGCCGCGAGGTATTGCGTACCAGCGCGCCGACCTGCTCCAGGTCGTTGTAATAGAGCGGATTGGCCAGCGCATCGGACAGCTCCCGCGCCAGCGCTTCGCCACGGCTGCGCACACTGCGGTCGAACAGGTCATGGATGACCGTCCCGCTGAGGTGCTGCACCTCATCCTGCATCGTCGCCTGGCGCCCCAGCACCACGGCCACGATCGCCACCACGACCAGCATCGCGCCGCCCATCGCCAGCACGAAGCGGGCCTGCATTCCCGAACCCAAGCGACTCATTCCACTTCCATCCGCACGCGCGTCAAGCCTTGTTTCAATTCATCCAGCCGGTGCTGCATCTGCGCATCCACCCGGTGGAACCCGGACGTACCAAAAAATGTTTTCAATGCCGGCTGCGCCTGCGGATCCGATGCGGCATCCAGCAGCACCTGCTGCAACCGGTCGCGCACCTTCGGATCCAGGTCGTCACGCACCATTTCGACCGCACGCGGATACGGTTCGGTGCGATGGATGATGCGGAAATCGCGCAGGAAATTGGCCGGAATGCGCTTGGCATCGGACCAGTCCACGCTGCTCACCGCACCGGCATCGACCAGCCCCTTATGGACGAACGTGGCGATGTTCGATTCCGACCGGGCGAACACGTAACCCACCGTATCCGGCGCGGCGACATCGCCGATCGAGGCCAGGATTTCCGGCGTCTCGCCATGCTGCAGCAGGGTCATCACCGGCACCAGATACGCGCTGGTGGAGGCCACGTTCTGCAACGCCAGGGTGTGCCCACGCAGGTCTCCCAGCGTCTGGATGGGGCTGTCGCGGCGCACGAAAAACACGGTGTAGTAGTCGCGAACGCCGCTGCGCTCGGTCAGCAGCAGCGGCCTGGCGCCGCTGCGCAACCCCAGCGCGACGGCGGTACCGGAGGTCTCGGTCACCCAATCGACACGGCCGCGGCGCAGGTAACTGCCCATCTGCTGGGTATCGCGCGCCATCAGGATGCGGCCTTCGGTGATACCAACATCGTGCATGCGCGGAATCACGTAATCCAGCAGGGGCTGCAGTTGCGCATAGTGTGACCTGGGGTCGTCGCTGATCCGGCCCAGCACCAGCACTTGAGCGGGCCCGGCCCACACCGGGCCGGTCATCGCGACGATGGCCAGACACAGCACTACGCTCTGCAGCAGCCTTCGCAGTCCCGACAAGCCCATCACTCCCCCCAAGGAATCGAGACAGACTACCCGAAAAAATGAGAACTGCGTCAGCTTACAGGGGCTTATTGGTCGCCAATCTCGCCATGCGCTGTGCGTCGGAGAGGATGCCGCGCAGCAGGCGCACTTCCTGCTCGCTCAATTCGGTGCGCAGGAACAGGCGGCGCAGCTTGCGCATCGCCGATTCAGGGGCACGGCCCTTGTGGAAATCGATCTCATCCAAGGTGTCACCCAGCTGGCCGAACAGGCCTTCCACCTGGGCATGGCTGGCCGGCGCTTCGCCGAAGCCGGGGTCGGCCGGGGCGGCGGCCGGGGCATCGGCCGCGCCGAGAATGGCCATGCGCACTTCATAGGCCAGCACCTGGACGGCGGCGGCCAGATTCAATGAACTGAAGTCCGGGTTGGACGGAATATGGACGGCGGCGTGGCAGAGCTGCAGCTCTTCGTTGGTCAGGCCGGTGCGTTCACGGCCGAACACGAAGGCCACTTCGGCCGGCTCGGCCGCCTTGGCCAGCACGCGCTGGGCAGCCACGGCAGGCAGCAGCTCTTCCAGCTGGACCCGGCGCGAGCGGGCGGTACAGCCCAGCACGAACCGGCAGTCGGCCACGGCCTCGGCCAGGGTCGCCACGACCGGCGCGTCGCCGAGGACGTCTTCGGCACCGGCCGAGCGGCGGAAGGCCTCTTCATCCAGCGGTTTTTCCGGGGCGACCAGGACCAGGCGGCCCAGGCCCATGGTTTTCATGGCGCGTGCGGCCGCCCCCATGTTTCCGGGGTGCTGGGTGCCGACCAGGACAAAGCGGATGCGGGCGGGAGCGGTTTGAACGGACATGAACAGGCCAAATGCGAGCAGGACAGCGACAAATGGTAAACTGTGCGGCCGGCCTCTGCGCCGGGACCGCTCTTTTCCCCCGCCAAACCCCTACTCTGCCTTTACGGGAGCTTTTCGCCATGCAGAAACCCGCCGTCACCGTCATGGTCAAGGCCGCCCGCCTCGCCGGCAACGTCCTGTTGCGCAACATCAACAAGCTCGAGGCGTTGAACGTCGTGCAGAAGGGCCGCATGGACTATGCCAGTGAAGTCGATGCAGATGCGGAAAAGGTCATCGTCAAGGAACTCAAGCGCGCCTATCCCGAATACGGGATCATGGGTGAGGAAGGTGGCGTGCAGTCGGTCAACCGTTACATGTGGGTCATCGATCCGCTGGACGGCACCAGCAACTACCTGCGCGGCTTCCCGCATTACTGCGTGTCCATCGCCCTGGTCGAGAACGGTGAGCCGATCGACGCGGTGATCTTCGATCCGCTTCGCAATGAACTGTTCACCGCCAGCCGTGGTGCGGGCGCGGTGTTCAATGACCGTCGTATCCGGATTGCCGAGCGCAAGGATCTGGGCGGCGCGATGATCCATACCGGTTTTGCACCGCGTGAGCGCCAGCGCACGAGCGCGCAGCTGAAGGCGGTGGACGCACTGCTGGTACAGGCCGAAGACGTGCGCCGCACGGGTTCGGCGGCGCTGGATCTGGCCTATGTGGCCTGTGGCCGTGCCGATGCGTACTTCGAGGCCGGTGTGAAGGCCTGGGACATCGCCGCCGGTGTGCTGCTGGTCCGTGAGGCCGGTGGCCGTGTGTGCGATTTCAAGGGCGCGACCCCGGCCCGCATGGACAGCCGTGGTCCGGAAACCCAGCAGATCGTCGCGGGCAACGTGAAGATCAGCGATGCGCTGCAGAAGGTGCTGGTCAATACGGGCTACGCGGCGGAGTTCGACGCGAAGTTCTGATCGGGCTGGATCTGATCTGCAGGATGACGGCGCCTTCGGGCGCCGTTGTTGTATGTGGGCTGTCATCGTGCGCCGTTCTGGACGCGTCATAGCGAGCCTGGCTCGTCGTGCTTCGGTAGTGCCGACCGCTGGTCGGCTGCTGTTGAATGCTGGCAACGGTAACGGCAACGGCAGCGGCAGCGCTTCCATTGCTGAGGGCGAGAGGCCGGTGGGTAGCCTGGGCCAAGACGCGCCGTAAACCCATCCCTGGGGGCTCGTGGGCGCCCTCCATTGCGCCCTGACGGTCTTGGCC
>NZ_JASCOO010000145.1:0-7288 GCF_029959485.1 Stenotrophomonas sp. PS02301 | reverse complement strand
GGGGGGGGGGGGGCCCCGGGGGGGGGGGGGGCGGGGGGCCGGCCCGCGGGGGGGGGGCGGGGCCCGCGCCCGGCCGTAGGCGAGGCCCTGCTGGTGGCGCCCGATGGCCGCAGCTGGCCGGTTCCGCTGGTCGCCGCCAGAGACGGTCTGCGTGCACAGGTGACGGTGCCGCAGGACATCGGCACGGCGCAGGGGTTGTGGGAACTGCAGGCGTTTGTCAGTGCCGAAGGCGTGCAGCGCGATGCCAAGGTGGCGTTCGCGGTGGCGCAGGCGACGGCGCGCTTCCAGGGCCAGGTCGAGGCGGATGCCAGCCGCCGCGAGGTGCGCCTGCCGCTGCAGATCGGTGCGCCGGGCCGCTATGAGGCGCGTGGCACCCTGTATGCCACCGGCCCGGACGGGACGCTGCGGCCAGTGGCGCAGGCACATAGTGCGGCGTGGTTCGCGACGGTAGGGGCGGGTGAGCTGCGGCTGCCGTTCGCCAGCGTGGCGTTGCCGAGCGGCTATGCCGCCCCGTTCGAGGTGCGTGACCTGCAGCTGCAGGACCAGAGCCGGATGGCACCGATCGAATCACGTGCGGTGGCGGTGAGGTTCTGAGTTCACCCCGCGAACGCGCTCAACCGGCCGGCCTGATCCACCACGCGGATCGGGCCGCCGAACAGCTCGGATAACGGTGCATCGCGCAGCAGCGCCGCGCGCGGGCCGTCAGCGAGGATCTTGCCGCCGCGCAGCATCACCACCCGTTCGATCTCGGGAATGATCTCCTCGATGTGGTGGGTCACCAGCACCAGGGTGATGCCTTGGCGGGCGAGCTCGCGCATGGTGGCGATCAGCTGCTCGCGGGCGATCAGGTCCAGCCCGGTGGAGGGTTCATCCAGCAGCAGGGCCTGCGGCCGGTTCACCAGCGCCCGGGCGATCAGCACGCGCCGGGTTTCGCCGGCCGAGAGTTCGGCATAGCCGCGCTGCAGCAGCGGCAGGGCACCGGTCATGGCCAGGGTTTCACGCGCGCGTTCGCGCATCTCCGGGCTCACCTCGCGGAAGGCCGGCACCACGAAGCTGGCGAAGAAGCCGGTCAGCACCGCCTCTTCCACGGTCAGCCCGGGCATGTCGGAGAGATTGCTGCTCAGGTCCCCGGTGACGATGCCCAGCTGCGAGCGCAGCCGGTCCACCTGCCAGCGGTTCTGGCCGAGCACGCGCACCGCCACCGTGCCATCACCGTGCGCCAGCGGATACAGCTCGCGGGTGATCAGCTTGATGAAGGACGACTTGCCGCAGCCATTGGGGCCAAGCAGGGCGGTGTGCTGGCCCTGTTCGATGCGCAGGCTGAGATCGTGCAGGACCCGGACCTGGCCGCGGATGACACAGGCGCGGTCGAGCTCGATCAGGGGGACGGGGGAGGCCGGCACCGCCGGCGAGGCTGCGACTGTCATGAATGCGGGGGCATGCTCACGAAGGTAAGGGAAGAACTGAATGACTGCGCAAAAATGGCATCGAAGGGATGAAGTTTGCAACGTCAGGCCCCATCATGTCCGAAGGTATCCCTGTTTCCTTGACGGCCGAGTGCGGCCCGGAGTCCTGCGATGTTCGATACGCTCCTCAACTTCCTGACCGGCGGTGTCGTCGGCCTCGGCTGGTGGGGCATGGGCCTGGTGCTGCTGGTGTTCACCCAGCTGACCATCTTCGCCGTGACCCTGTATCTGCACCGCAGCCAGGCGCACCGGGGGGTGGATTTCCACCCGGTGATCGCGCACTTCTTCCGGTTCTGGACCTGGCTCACCACCTCCATGATCACCAAGGAGTGGGTGGCGATCCATCGCAAGCACCACGCCAAGGTGGAAACCGATGAAGACCCGCACAGCCCGGTGACCAAGGGCATCGGCATGGTCTTCTGGCGGGGCGTGGAGCTGTACCGCGAGGCCCGCGCGATGCGTGCGGATATCGAGCAGTACGGCCGCGGCGCTCCGGATGACTGGATCGAGCGCCACCTGTACACCCCGCACGCCAACCTCGGCCCGGTCGCACTGCTGGTCATCAACAGCATGCTGTTCGGCCTGCCCGGCGTGGCCCTGTGGGCGATCCAGATGGCCTGGATCCCGTTCTGGGCGGCCGGCGTCATCAATGGCCTGGGCCACTGGTGGGGCTACCGCAACTTCGAATCTGCCGATACCTCCACCAACCTGACGCCGTGGGCGTTCTGGGTGGGCGGTGAAGAGCTGCACAACAATCACCATGCCTTTCCGAGCTCGGCGCGCTTCTCGATGCGCCGCTGGGAGTTCGATATCGGCTGGGCCGTGATCCGCGGCCTGCAGGCCCTGCGCCTGGCCAAGGTGCTGCGCGTGGCGCCAAGCATGGACGTGCGCCCGAACATCGCCGTGCCGGATGCGGAAACGCTCAAGGCCCTGTTGTCGCACCGCTTCCAGGCGATGACCGATTACCAGCGCAATGTGTTCGTCCCGGCCCTGCGCGAAGAAGCTGCGATGGCTGGCGCCAAGCTGCGAAAGCTGCTGCCGCGCCGCATGCGCCGTGGCCTGGTCAACGACGGCCGCTGGCTCAAGCCGGATTGCCGCGCCCAGCTCACTACCTGGGTCGAGCAGCGCCCGCGCATCCGCGTGCTGGTGGAACACCGCGCCCGTCTGGCCGCCCTGCTGGAAGCGCGCGGCAACGACGCCGCCGAGCGCTTGAAGCTGCTGCAGGCCTGGTGCCACGAAGCCGAAGCCAGTGGTATCGCCGCGCTGCAGAACTACGCCGCGCGCCTGAAGGGCTACGCGCTGACGGCGCACTGATCGATGCGCTTCCCGACCGGGAACGCATCCGCAAAACGCCGCCTTGTGCGGCGTTTTGCGTGTCTGGGCCTGGCCGTTGGGTTGCTGGGTGCGACGGCACAGGCCCAGGTCACTGATACCGGCAGCTACCTGCAGCGCATGGACACCGACGGCGACGGCCGGGTCGGCGTGGAGGAGTACGTGCAGTGGCTGCTGTACGCCTTCGATCGCATGGACCGCAACGGCGATGGCGTACTCAGCGCCGATGAGCTGCCCGGTGGCAAAGGTCCGCCGATCACGCGGGAGCAGCAGCGGCAGACGCTGATCCAGCGGTTCCACAAGCAGGATGCCAATGGCGACGGGTATTTGAGTGCGCGCGAGTTGGCTGCGCCGCCGCGCTGAGCGTCGCGCTCGGATCGCCGCGAGGCAGCGCCCCGCGCTACACCGTGGTTCATCGGCGGACCCCTTAGAATTCCCCCATGCCCGAGCTCCCTGAAGTAGAAACCACCCGCCGCGGCCTGGCCCCGCACCTGGAAGGCCGCAACGTCCACGGCGTGATCCTGCGCCGGCCCGACCTGCGCTGGCCGATCCCGCCGGAGATCAGCACGCTGCTCCCCGGGCAGGCCATCCAAGGCGTGCGCCGGCGTGCCAAGTACCTGTTGCTCGATACCGCCGTGGGCAGCGCACTGCTGCACCTGGGCATGTCCGGCAGCCTGCGCGTGCTGCCCGGCGACACCCCGGTGCGCGCGCACGACCACGTCGACATCAGCCTGGACAATGGGCGCCTGCTGCGCTTCAACGACCCGCGCCGCTTCGGCAGCCTGCTCTGGCAGCCGGCCGGAGAAACCCATTCGCTGCTGGCCGGACTCGGCCCGGAGCCGTTGGATGAGGCCTTCGATGGCGACTATCTGTTCGCCCGCAGCCGCGGTCGCAGCGCGTCGGTGAAGACCTTCCTCATGGACCAAGGCATCGTGGTCGGGGTGGGCAACATCTACGCCGCCGAAAGCCTGTTCATGGCCGGGATCAACCCGCTGCGCGAGGCCGGCAAGATCTCCCGCGCGCGCTACCAGCGCCTGGCCGATGCGGTGAAACAGATCCTGGCCTATGCCATCACCCGCGGCGGCACCACCCTGCGCGATTTCATCAATCCGGACGGGGCGCCGGGCTACTTCGAGCAGGAGTTGCTGGTCTACGGGCGTGAAGGCGAGCCCTGCCGCCAGTGTGGCCGGCTGCTCCGCCACGCCACCATCGGCCAGCGCGCCAGCGTCTGGTGCGGGCACTGCCAGCGCTGAATCGTCGCGCGCCTGTCGCCTGCCCGGCGGTATAGTCCGCCCAACGTCACCGGCGGGGGTGTGCGATGGACGAAGGACCGGATATCACCGTGTGGCTGGATTCGGCCCGGGCGGGCGACCGCGCCGCGCTCGACCGGGTCCTGACCCTGCTCTATCACGAGCTGCACAGCATGGCCCGCCGGCAGCTTGCCGGGCAGCAGGGGCGCACCCTGGATGCCACCTCGCTGGTGCACGAGTCCTACCTGAAGCTGCTCGGCTCCCGGGGTGCGGCCCGCTTCGAGGATCGCGCGCATTTCTTTGCCTACGCCGCCTCGGCGATGCGCAGCGTGGTGGTCGATTACGCACGCAACCGGCTGGCGCGCAAACGCGGCGGTGATCTCAAGCGGGTGGAGCTGCCCGAAAACAGCAGCAGCGGCGTGCGTCTGGATGAAGACCTGCTGGCGCTGGATGTGGCGTTGGCCCAGCTGCATGCGGTGGATGCACACCTGGCCAAGGTGGTGGAACTGCGTTACTTCGCTGGCCTGTCCGAGCAGGAGATTGCCGATCTATGCCAACGCTCGGAGCGCAGCATCCGCCGCGACTGGCAGAAGGCGCGTATGTTCCTGCTGGCCTCGGTCGGGGAGCCCTGAAAGGCCACGCATCGTCCGGGGAGAGGACCGATGGAGGCGTCACGCTGGCGGCAGCTGTCCTGCCTGCTGGATCAATTGCTGGAACTGCCCGAACCGGCGCGAGAGCAGCGGCTGCTGCGCCTGCGTGAGGACGATCCGAGCCTGGCCGACGATGTGGAGCGCCTGCTCGCACATGAGCGCGACAGCCACGAGTTCCTCGCCCAGCCGTTGTGGACCGCTGCGCCGGAAGACAGCCGGGTGGGCACACGGGTCGGCCCGTACCGGTTGCTCCGGCCTCTCGGCGAGGGCGGCATGGGCGAGGTCTGGCTGGCCGAGCGCGCCGATGGCCTGTACGAGCGCCAGGTCGCGCTGAAGCTGCTGCGCAGCGGCTACGCCGATCCCGGCCTGCGCCAGCGCTTCAGCCGCGAGCGCGAGATCCTGGCCCGGCTGCAGCACCCGAACCTGGCCCATCTGCTGGATGCCGGCGTGGATCTGCAGGGGCAGCCTTATCTTGCGCTGGCCTATGTGGAAGGCGAGCCGATCACCGCGTATTGCCAGCGCTTGGCGCTCCCGCTGGAGCGGCGTCTGCAGCTGATGCTGCAGGTCTGCGCGGTGGTCAGCCATGCGCATGCCAACCTGATCGTGCACCGTGACCTCAAGCCCTCCAACATCCTGGTCACGGCCGAAGGCGAGGTGAAGCTGCTGGACTTCGGCATCGCCAAACTGCTCGACGATGACGAGGGCAAGCCGCCCGTGCATCCCCCCACCGAAGCGCGGGCGTTCACCCTGCACTACGCCGCGCCGGAACAGGTGCGCGGCGAGCCGGTCTCCACGCTGACCGATGTGTACTCGCTGGGGGTGGTGCTGTTCGAGGTGATCACCGGGCAAAAGCCCTATCGGCTGCGCCGGCACAGTGATGCCGAGTGGGAACGCTCGATCCTGGAGGTGCAGGCACCGCGCGCCTCGGCCGTCATGGCGCGCGTGGCCGCCGCCGGTGGCGAGCCGGCCGGGGCGGCCAGGCGCCTGTCGCGGCGCCTGCGTGGCGATCTGGATACGATCCTGCTCAAGGCCCTGCAGAAGGAGCCTGCGCAGCGTTACGCCTCGGTGGAAGCGCTGGCGCAGGACCTGCGTCGCTTCCTCGAGGGCCGCCCGATCCACGCCCGCCCCCAGCACGTGGGCTACCGGCTGCGCAAATACCTGGGCCGGCATCGCTGGGGCGTCGCGCTGGGCACCATGGCGGTGCTGGCGCTGCTCGCATTGGCACTGACCGCGCTGTGGCAGATGCAGCAGGCGCGGCGCGAGATCGCGCGTGCGCAGGCCATGCAGGATTTCACCGTGGGCCTGTTCGACCGCGCCGCCAGCGTGCGCCATGGCAGCTTCGATCTGCGCCAGCTGCTGGCCACCGGTCAGCAACGTGGCGAGGCCGAACTGCGCGATCAACCGCTGTCGCTGGCCGAGCTGGAGGGCGTGATCGGGCGGTTGCGGATCGGTATGGGCGACTACCAGCTGGCGCTGCAGACGCTGGACCGACAGCGCGCGTTGCTGGAGGAGGCCGGCGAGGTGCCGCCTACCCTGCAGCTGGAAGCGGTGACCCAGCGCGGCCGTGCGCTGCGCATGCTGGGCCGCTCGCGCGAGTGCGTGACGCACCTCACCCCTATGCAGGCGCTGGCCGCCGAGTATCGCCTGCGGCTGCCGGCCGCCGTGGCCGAGTACCACACCCAGCTCGGGCGCTGCCAACAACTCCTGGGGTACCGCGACAACGCCCGCGCCGCCTTCGAACAGGCCCTGGTGCTGCGGCGCGATGTACTGCGCGATACCCCCGGCACGTCGGAGAGCCTGGCTGACCTGGCCGCACTGGACAGCGACGATGGCCGCGGCCCGGCGGCACTGGCCGGCTACCAGCAAGCGCTGCAGCTGCTGCAGGCCGGTGACACCGTGCGGTATCCCCAGTTGATCGCGCTGCGCCGGCACATGGGCGAGACCCTGGCTGCGCAGGGCGATCTGGACGCAGCCGAGCGGGCCCTGAAGATCGCCAGCGCCGATGCGGTGGGCATGTATGGGCCGGATCACCCGGAAACCCTGTCGATCCGCCGGCTGCGTGCCCTGCTGGCGATGCAGCGCGGTGATCTGCAGCAGGCCGACACCCAGCTGCAGCAGGTCCATCACCTGACCCGGCAGGCCTTGGGCGAGCAACACCGCGACACCGGGCTGACCTGGCACGCGCTGGGCAGGTCGGCACTGGAGCGCGGTGACAGCACCCTGGCGATCGACGACTTCGCCCGGGCGGTGGCGATCTGGCGGCAACCCGACTGCGTGGGGCTGCTGCCGCAGGGCCTGTATGACCTGGGCGAAGCCTTGGCCCAGGCGGGGCGCTGGCAGGCGGCGCTGGCTGCCCTGCACGAGGGACGGCAGTGGCAGGCCGCGCAACGGGGCGACGACGATGCGTCGGTGCAACAGGCGGATCGGCGCATGGCCGAACTAATCAGCGCATTCGGCGACCCGCATCAGGCGGGCGAGCAGCTGGCGGCGCTGATGCGACGGGTGGGCCGGGCGGGGCCGTCCAGCCCGGCGCTGCAGCGCGCGCTGCACATGGCCTGGGGCCGGAACCTGGGCCGCCTGGGACACGCGG
>NZ_JASCOO010000144.1:0-7626 GCF_029959485.1 Stenotrophomonas sp. PS02301 | reverse complement strand
GCTGGACCCGCCGAAAATACGTCCTTGTAGGCTCGTGGGCCGCATCCATGCGGCCCAACGGTCCTGCATTCGCCTACCCGGGTCACTTCCCATGGATCTTCCATTGCGGTTGGAAAGGCGGTTATTACCAACGTGCGCTGACCATCAATGCAGCCCTTGGTATCGCCAAGAACGCTGTACGCGACCCCCAACCATCCCCTGTCGTATCATCCGCGCCACCCCACACACATTCCCGGCCCCCGCCATGACCCCCATCCCTGAAGCCATCCCGCCCATCGAAGTCCGCATGGCCGAGATCGTGTTCCCCAACCACACTAATCACCTGGGCACCCTGTTCGGTGGCCAGGCACTGGCATGGATGGACAAGGCGGCGTTCCTGGCCGCCGCCCGTTACTCCCGCCGTACCGTGGTCACCGCGCGCTCGGACCAGGTCGATTTCAAGCTGCCGATCCGCATCGGCCAGATGGTGGAGACCGTCGGCCGCATCGTTGAAGTGGGCCGCAGCTCGATGAAGGTGGAGGTTGAACTGATCGCCGAAGACCTCCACACCGGTGAGCGCAAGCTGTGTACGCGCGGGCACTTCGTGATGATCGCGCTGGATGCCGATGGCCATCCGACCAGCGTCCCGTCGCTGCCGGGTGACATCCCGGGCCCGTAAGCGGCCAGCGATTGCCTCTCTGTCCCTGCGCCCCCATCTGCTGATCATGAGCACACCTCTCGCCGAGTTCATCGACCGCGCCCAGCGCCTGTTCGTGCTGACCGGCGCAGGCTGCAGCACCGATTCGGGCATCCCGGATTACCGCGATGCCGATGGGCAGTGGAAGCGGACGCCGCCGGTCACCTACCAGGCCTTCATGGGCGAGCTGGCCACCCGCCAGCGTTATTGGGCGCGCAGCCTGCTGGGCTGGCCCCGGTTCGGGTGGGCCCAGCCGAACGGCACGCATGCCGCGCTCGCCGCGCTGGAAGCCCGGGGGCAGGTCGAGCTGCTGCTCACTCAGAATGTGGACCGGCTGCATCAGCGGGCGGGCAGCGAGGCGGTGATCGATCTGCATGGGCGGCTGGACCAGGTGCGCTGCATGGGCTGTGAAGCACGCACCCCGCGCGAGGCGTTCCAGCACCGGCTGCTGGCGCTCAACCCGGACTGGGAGCATCTGGAGGCCGCACAGGCGCCCGATGGCGATGCCGATCTGGAGATGGATTTCTCCGCCTTCCAGGTGCCGGCCTGCCCGGCCTGCGGCGGCGTGCTCAAGCCGGATGTGGTGTTCTTCGGTGAAAGCGTGCCGCGCGAGCGGGTCGCCACCGTCCACGACCATCTGCAGCGGGCCGATGCGGTGCTGGTGGTCGGCTCCTCGCTGATGGTCTATTCCGGGTTCCGCTTCGTGCAGGCGGCCGCGCAGGCCGGGGTGCCGATCGCTGCGCTCAACCGCGGCCTCACCCGTGCCGACGCGCTGCTGAGCCTGAAAGTCGACCAATCCTGCGCCGAGGCGCTGGCCTTCCTGCTGCCGGGAACCGCCGCCGCCTGAGCCGCTACGAAACACTGATCCACTGGCACGGTTGCCTCCGCCGCCGCACAGGAGTGCAATGGCGCCCGGTTACATTTCCTCTTCCCGAGTTCCCCCCTTGAGCCAGCTCTTCTCCTCCATCCCCTTCGGCCCGCTGACCCTGCCCAACCGCATCGTGATCGCGCCGATGTGCCAGTACTCCTGCGTCGACGGCCTTGCCAACGACTGGCACCGCATCCATCTCGGGCAGCTCTCGCAGTCCGGTGCCGGCCTGCTGATCCTGGAAGCCACTGCCGTGCTGCCGGAAGGCCGCATCAGCTGGGCCGATCTGGGCCTGTGGGATGACGCCACCGAAGCCGCGCTGGCCTCGGTCGTGGCCTCGGTCAAGCAGTGGTCGCCGATGCCGCTGGGCGTGCAGCTGGGTCACGCTGGCCGCAAGGCCTCGGTCAACAAGCCGTGGGAAGGTGGCGGTGCGATGGACCCATCCGATCCGCGTGCCTGGCCCACGGTCGCGCCGTCTGCGCTGCCGTTCGCCAAGACCGACCCGACGCCGACCGAACTGGACCTGGCCGGTATCGATGCGGTGGTCGAAGCCTTCGCGGCTGCGGCCCGTCGCGCCGAACGCGTCGGCATGGACCTGATCGAACTGCATGCCGCGCATGGCTACCTGCTGCACCAGTTCCTGTCGCCGCTGAGCAATCGCCGCGAGGATGAGTACGGTGGCTCGCTGGAGAACCGCATGCGCCTGCTGGTGCGCGTGTTCGACGCGGTGCGCGAGGCCGTCTCCGATCGCATCGCGGTGGGTGTGCGCATCTCCGCCAGCGACTGGGTGGCCGGCGGCTGGGATATCGAGCAGACCACGACCCTGGCGCATGTGCTGGACGCGCGCGGCTGCCAGTTCCTGCATGTCTCCAGCGGTGGCAACGACCCGCGCCAGCAGATTCCGCTGTCGCCGGGCTACCAGGTGCCGTTCGCGCAGGCGATCAAGGCGCACAAGCTGCGCATGCCGGTCATCGCGGTGGGGCTGATCACCGAGCCCTCGCAGGCCGAATCGATCCTGCGCCATGGTCATGCCGATGCGATCGCGCTGGCCCGCGGCATCCTCTACGACCCGCGCTGGCCGTGGCATGCCGCCGCGGCACTGGGCGATTCGGTGGCTCCGGCACCGCAGTACCTGCGCTGCGAACCGCGCGAAGCCCGCGGTGTGTTCATCGCGCCGGAACGCTGACACGCGGAAGGGAGTGCCGGCCGCTGGCCGGCATCCCGGGTGAGCCTGCCCTCAGCCTGCATCCACCCGCCACGCCGGCGGCAGCCCCTCGATGATGTGCTGCATCAGCGCCCGCACCTTCGGGGTCAGATCGCGGCGATCGCTGACGCACAGGAACAACCGCATCGGTTCCGGTGAGGCCTGGGTGCTCTGCGCATCGCCGGGTTCGAACAGAGCCTGCAGCTCGCCGCGCGCGAGATAGGGCGCGGCCACGAATGCCGCCAGCCGGGTGATGCCGCCGCCGGCCACCGCCATCGCGGCCAGCGCGTCGATGTCGTCGCTGACCAGCGCCGGGGCCACCTCGGCATCGAAGCGCATGCCGTCGCGTACGAAGCCCCAAGGCAGATAGCGCCCATCCAGCGGGTAGCGCAGCAGCAGGCAACGATGCTCGCGCAGCGCCTCCGGTGTGAGCGGGATGCCGGCCCGCGCGAGATACGACGGTGCCGCGCAGAACACGAACGGCACCTGCGCGATCGGCCGGGCCACCAGGCCTTCCTCCAGCTGCGGTTCGATCCGGATGCTCACGTCCACGTCTTCGTGCGCGTGGTCGACGCTGCGGTCGGTGAGCAGCAGCTCGATCGCCAGGCGGCGGAAGCGGGCCTGCAGCGCGGGCAGCAACGGGGCCAGCGCGTGCCGGCCGAACGCGGTGCTGCTGGCGATCCGCAGCCGTCCTTCAGGCGTGGCATCGAGGTCGGTCACGGCGGCCTGGGCGCGCTGCAGGTCGCGCTCGATGTGGCGCACCTGGGCCAGGTACAGCGCACCGCGCTCGGTCAGGGCCAGGGTACGGGTGGTGCGGTTGAGCAGGCGCACACCCAGATGCGCCTCCAGCCGGGCGATGTTCTGCCCGACCGCCGCCGGGCTGACCCCCAGCGTGCGCGCGGCTGCGGCCAGGCTGCCGGCGTCGGCGGTCCGGATGAAGCTGCGGATTGACTGGAGAATGTTCATGCTGGCCGCCATTCTCGCGCTCCATTGGAAAGAATTTCTTTATAAAGCGCCAAGCCCATCCGGTCTACCCGCCCCGGCGGCGGCTGCTTATCGTGCCTGTCCCGCAACCGCCAGGTTGCCCGCTCGCCCGGCTCTGCTGCCCGGGCGACGCCGCGTCCGCGCTGTGCCGCCCCCGCTGCCGTCGCGTCCTGCGCACGGCCTGGCCGCCTTCCCCGGAGATGCACATGAACCCAGCGCTCGCCCCCCTCGATATCGACCCGCAGGAAACCCAGGAATGGCGTGAGTCGCTGGAGGCGGTCATCCACGCCGCCGGCCGGTCGCGTGCGCATTACCTGATGGACCAGTTGACCGAGCTGGACACGGCCCGCCATGGTGATCTGCATGGCCGCGTCTGGACGGCGTACACCAACACCATTCCCGTCGAGCGCCAGCCCGCCTACCCGGGCGATCTCGGCATCGAGCGCCGCCTCAACGCGATGATCCGCTGGAATGCGATGGTCATGGTGCTGCGCGCCGGCAAACACTCCAACGTGGGCGGCCACATCGCCACGTACCAGTCCGCGGCGGTGCTGTATGACGTCGGCTTCGATCACTTCTTCCGTGGCCGTACCGACACCTTCGATGGCGACATGATCTACATCCAGGGGCATTCGGCGCCCGGCATCTACGGCCGCGCGTTCGTCGAAGGCCGCATCGCGCCCGAACGCATGGACAACTTCCGCCGCGAATCCGATCGCGAGGGTCTTTCTTCGTATCCGCACCCGCGGCTGATGCCGGACTTCTGGCAGTTCCCCACCGTCTCGATGGGGCTGGGTCCGCTCACCGCCGCCTACCAGGCGCGTTACATGCGCTACCTGGAATACCGCGGGTTGAAGGAGCACCAGGGCCGCAAGGTCTGGGCGTTCCTCGGCGATGGCGAAATGGACCAGCCCGAATCGCTGGCCGCGATCTCGGTGGCCGGCCGCGAGCGCCTGGACAACCTGGTGTTCGTGGTGAACTGCAATCTGCAGCGGCTGGATGGCCCGGTGCGCGGCAACGCCAAGGTGATCCAGGAACTGGAAGGCACCTTCCGCGCCGCCGGCTGGAATGTCATCAAGGTGATCTGGGGCGGCGGCTGGGACGCGCTGCTGGCCAAGGACCGCACCGGCCTGCTGCGCCAGCGCATGATGGAATGCGTGGATGGCGACTACCAGACCTTCAAGTCGCAGAACGGTGCCTACGTGCGCGAGCATTTCTTCGGCAGGTATCCCGAACTGCTGGCGCTGGTCGCGGACCTGAGCGATGACGAGATCTGGGCGCTCGCCCGCGGCGGTCACGATCCGCAGAAGGTGTACGCCGCCTACGCGCAGGCCGTCGCCGGCAATGGTCGCCCGAGCGTGATCCTGGCCAAGACGGTCAAGGGGTTCGGCATGGGCGAGGCCGGTGAAGGGCAGAACATCAATCACCAGCTCAAGAAGATGAGCGTCGATGCCGTGCGTGCGTTCCGTGACCGGTTCGATCTGCCGGTCAGCGACGACCAGCTGGAAGACATGCCGTACCTGCGCCCCGCGCCGGGCAGTGCCGAGGAGCGCTATTTCGCGCAGCGTCGCCAGGCCCAGGGCGGCCAGCTGCCCGCGCGGGTGACCCACGTCGATCCGTTGCCGGTGCCGGCGTTGTCGGCGTTCGCCACCCAGTTGCAGGGCAGTGGCGAACGTGGCCAGTCCACCACGATGGGCTTCGTGCGCATCCTCACCACGCTGCTCAAGGACCCCGAACTGGGCAAGCTGATCATTCCCATCGTGCCCGATGAATCACGCACGTTCGGCATGGAAGGCCTGTTCCGCCAGATCGGCATCCACTCCTACCTCGGCCAGTTGTACACCCCGCAGGACGCCGGCCAGCTGAGCTATTACAAGGAAGCCAAGGACGGCCAGATCCTGCAGGAGGGCATCAACGAATCCGGCGCGATCTGCTCGTGGATCGCCGCCGGTACCGCGTACAGCAACCACGGCCTGGCCACGATTCCGTTCTACATCTTCTACTCGATGTTCGGCCTGCAGCGCGTTGGCGACCTGGCCTGGGCGGCTGCCGATGCACGTACCCGCGGCTTCCTGCTCGGCGCCACGTCCGGCCGCACCACGCTGATGGGCGAGGGCCTGCAGCACGACGACGGCCACAGCCACGTGCTGTCCTCGGTGATCCCCAGCTGTGTGTCCTTCGATCCCACCTACAACTTCGAACTCGCGGTGATCATCCAGGACGGCCTGCGCCGGATGTACGTGGACCAGGAAGATATCTACTACTACATCACCGTGCTCAACGAGGCCTATCCGCACCCGGCACTGCCCGAAGGCAGCGAAGCAGGCATCCTCAAGGGCCTGTACCTGCTGCATCCCGCTGCCGCCGACAGCGACCCGGCGCTGCGCGTGCAGCTGATGGGCAGTGGCGCGATCCTGCGCGAGGTGGAAGCCGCGGCCACGCTGCTGCAGCAGGACTTCGGCATCGCCAGCGATGTGTGGAGCGCCACCAGCCTCACCGAACTGCGCCGTGATGGCCTGGCGGCAGAGCGCTGGAACCTGCTGCACCCCGTGGAGGAGCCGCGGGTGCCATATGTGCAGCAATGCCTGGCCGCGCACCCGGGCCCGGTGATCGTGGCCACCGACTACATGAAGATCGTCGGTGACCAGATCCGGCCCTTCATCGACGGCCGCCGCTTCACTGCGTTGGGCACCGATGGCTTCGGCCGCTCGGATACGCGCGAGTCACTGCGTACGTTCTTTGAAGTGGATCGCCACTTCATCGTGCTCGCCGCGCTCAAGTCGCTGGCCGACGAGGGCCGGATCGAACGGGCCCAGCTGCAGGTGGCGATCGACCGGTACGGCATTGATGTGGAGAAGGTGGACCCGGCGGCGGTGTAGGGGCTGGGCCACTGCCCTTGGTTGCATCTGAGAGCATCGACCGCAGCCCGGCGGTGCTCGCTTACACTGGCCGGATGCGCCCCGATTCCATCCTCACCCTGTCATGCCCGGACCGTACCGGGATCGTCTACCGTGTGTCCGGCCTGCTGTTCGAGCTGGGCTGCAACATCCTCGATGCCCAGCAGTTCGGCGACGACGAGAGCGGCCGGTTCTTCCTGCGCGTGCATTTCGACCGTGCCGCCGAGCAGTCACTGGGCGACGTGGAAGCCCGCATGGCCACCCTGGCCGCCGAGTTCGGGATGGACTGGCAGCTGCATGACGCCCGCCGTCGTGCGCGCCTGCTGGTGCTGGTGAGCAAGCAGGGGCATTGCCTCAACGACCTGCTGTTCCGCGCGCACAGCCGGCAGCTTCAGGTGGATATCGCGGCGGTGGCCTCCAATCACGAGGACTTCGCTGCCCTGGCCGGCTCCTACGGCGTGCCGTTCCATCACCTGCCGGTCAACGCGGACAACCGCGCCGTGCAGGAGCAGCAGATCATCGATCTGGTCGAGCGCGAGCAGATCGACCTGGTGGTGCTGGCGCGTTACATGCAGATTCTGTCGCCGCGCCTGTGCGAGGCGCTGGCCGGGCGCGCGATCAACATCCACCACAGCTTCCTGCCCAGCTTCAAAGGCGCGCAGCCGTACCACCAGGCACACGCGCGCGGGGTCAAGATCATCGGCGCCACCGCGCACTATGTGACCCCGGATCTGGACGAAGGCCCGATCATCGAGCAGGACGTCGCGCGTGTGGATCACGCGATGACGCCGCGCGATCTGGTGCGGCTGGGCAGCGATACCGAGTCCCAGGTCCTGGCGCGCGCGGTACGCCGGCATGTGGAGCACCGGATCCTGCGCAACGGGCATCGCACCGTGGTGTTCCGCTGACCGGTAGGTACCGACCGTTGGTGGGTACGACACTCCGGTAGTGCCGGCCGCTGGCCGGCTCATCGCACGACCCAAACGGTATCGGGAGC
>NZ_JASCOO010000143.1:0-7771 GCF_029959485.1 Stenotrophomonas sp. PS02301 | reverse complement strand
CCCCTGACTCAGGGGGGCTCTGCTCCAGAGGGATGGGCGGGGGCCGGTAACGGCATTGCATGAGAAACACACGGCTCCGCTTCGGCGGGGCCGTTTTCGTTTCCGTTCGTGCCGGCCCGCGACCGGCACGAACGGTTATGCTCTTGCCGGCATACCCCACCCGGATTCACCGATGAGCGACACCCCCCGTATCGCCTTCCTGGCCAGTTCCACCGAAGCGGCGCAGCTCGCCCTGGCACAGATGCGGGCCCGCTACGGCGACTACGCGCCCGAGCAGGCCGAGGTGCTGTGCCCGTTGGGCGGTGATGGCTTCCTGCTGCAGACCCTGCATCGCTACGGCGCGCTGGATCGGCCCGTGTTCGGCATGAAGCTGGGCACGGTCGGGTTCCTGATGAACCAGTTCCGTGATGACGATCTGCCCGCGCGCCTGGCGGCCGCCGAGCCGGCCAACCTGCGGCCGCTGGAGATGCTGGCCCTGACCGAGTCCGGCACCACCACCGGGTCGCTGGCCTACAACGACGTCTCGCTGCTGCGCCAGACCCGCCAGGCCGCGCATATCGGCATCGACCTCAACGGCCAGGAACGCGTGGCCGAGCTGATCGGCGACGGGGTGCTGGTCGCCACGCCTGCCGGCAGCACGGCGTACAACTATTCCGCGCATGGCCCGATCCTTCCGCTGGGCTCGCACACGATCGCGCTGACCCCGTTGGCGCCGTACCGTCCGCGCCGCTGGCGCGGGGCGATCCTCAAGGCCGACACCGAAGTGCGGTTCCGCGTTCTCGACCCCTACAAGCGCCCGGTCAGCGTCACCGCCGATTCGCATGAAACCCGCGATGTGGTGGAAGTGACCATCCGTGAATCGCGCGAACGCCGCGTCACCATGCTGTTCGACCCGGAGCACAATCTGGAAGACCGGATCCTGAGCGAGCAGTTCATGTTCTGACGGCGCACGGCCGTGGCGGCCATGCTCTGTGGGAGAATGGCTGGCCGGCCGCTGCGGCCGCATTGGATTGCTGATTGCCATGGGCGACAACACCCCCCGTTTGCTGACCGTTGCCGTGACGTCGCGGGCCCTGTTCGATCTGGAAGAGGGGCACGCGCTGTTCGAGGCCGAAGGCGTCGATGCCTACGCCGAGTACCAGCGCAAGCACGAAGATGATGTGCTGCGCCCCGGCGTGGCCTTCCCGGTGGTGCGCAAGCTGCTCGCGCTCAACCAGGGCCAGTCGCCGGAACAGCCGCGGGTGGAAGTGATCCTGCTGTCGCGCAACTCGGCCGATACCGGCCTGCGCATCTTCAATTCGATCCAGCACTACGACCTGGGCATCATCCGCGCGACCTTCACCGCGGGCGAGCCGACCTGGCCGTATGTGAAGCCGTTCGGCACCGATCTGTTCCTGTCGGCCAACCCCGAATCGGTGCGGCGCGCGCTGCTGCACGGGATCGCTGCCGCGACCATCCTGCCCAAGCCGCCGGGCGAGACCATCGCCGCGGCCGAACAGGTCGATCTGGGCCGTCCGCTGGGCCAGCTGCGCATCGCCTTCGATGGTGATGCAGTGATCTTTGGCGATGAGAGCGAACGCATCTCGCGCGAGCAGGGCGTGGAAGCCTTCGGCCGCCATGAGCGTGAGAACGCCCGTGAGCCGCTCAGCGGTGGCCCGTTCCGCAACTTCCTCTCGGCGCTGCATACGCTGCAGGCCGTGTTCCCCTCGGGCGAAGATGCGCCGATCCGCACTGCGCTGGTGACGGCGCGCTCGGCGCCGGCGCACGAGCGGGTGATCCGCACGCTGCGCGAGTGGGGCGTGCGTCTGGACGAAGCGCTGTTCCTCGGCGGCCGCCACAAGGGCCCATTCCTGGAAGCCTTCGGCGCGGACATCTTCTTCGACGATTCGCAGCACAACATCGACAGCGCGCTGCAACACCAGAGCGTGGCCGCCGGGCACGTGCCGCACGGGGTGGCCAACGACGGTTGATGCGCCACGGGGGTGCGTGGGTTCCAGGTACCGACCCACGGTCGGTACCTACGGGATCGGCAGGACCGACGGCGCAGTGGTGTCAGGATTGAGCGGCAGGCGGATGTCGACCAGCCGCCAGCGCAGCCCCGAGCGCTGCAGGATGAAGACCACCGGCGCGCCCTGCGGCGTGTAGGTGGTGGCGGTGAACCGTGACAGCGACTCGAATCGGTGAGTGGCGCCCTTCAGGGGCCGCGCCGGCCGTGGCGCCGCATAGGCGTCATTGCTGGGGCTGTCCAGATCGTTGCTGGCGCGCTTCCACAGGGTGTGGCCCTCCAGCAGCGCACCGATGCCGGTGGGGGTGACCAGCGCGTCCACGGCGGTCGCGCTGAGCCGGTCGCCGGCCGAGAGCAACAACGCGCCGAACAGGCTGGACTGCATGTCCGGACCCGCGCGGCGGACCACGTAATCGCTCAGCTGGGCGCGCAGGTTGGCGCGCAGCATCGGGAAATCCACGTAACGGTCGAGTTTGGCGGTATCGCGCTGTTCGATCGCGCGGCTGAGGCCATGCACGGTCACGTAGGGGCCGCTGAACACGATGCCGGCCAGCACCAGCAGCACGCTGACCAGCAACCAGAGCAGCTTCTTCATCGGGTCTGCCTTGTCGTCATGGTGCCCAGCTTGACCCAGCGGGCGTCAGTGCACGTGAAGCTCAGAACTCCAGGTCCAGCGCCGCGCACAGGTAATCCACGAAGGGGGCGAGCGTGACCAGGTCGGCCGCGATGGTCTGGCGCAGCCGCGGGCCGGTCATCGTGGCGTCGTCCAGCGAGCGCCAGAACACCCAGTTGCGGTGCTTGAGATCGTCGATGAACTCGAACTCCGGCTCGAACCCGCGCGGGGCCCGCACCAGCTTTTCGCTTTCCTCGAAATCAAACGTCTTGCGCAGCACCGGCGAATGCGCGGCGGCCTTCCAGCTGCCGGGGTTGTCGACGATGAAGTGCCGCACCTTGCGTTGGGTGGCCGGCTCGGGATGCCACAGCCCCGCGCCGACGAAGCTCTCGCCCGGCTGCAGGTGGATATAGAACGACGGCGCTGGAACCTGCTTGCGGCGCTCATGGAACAGGCGCGCGCCCTGCCAGCTCTTGTAGGGCGACTTGTCGTTGGAAAAGCGCGCATCGCGGTAGATACGGAACAGCGAGCCACCCACGGTGCGCGGGTCGGCCCGGAAGTGCTCGCTGACCGCGGCCAGGTCCGGCTGCAAATCGGTGATCAGGCGCAGGAACGGCTGGCGGACGTGCGCTTCGTACGTCGGCTTGTGCTCGTTGAACCAGGTCTTGTCGTTGTTGCGGGCCAGGCCACGCAGGAACGTGAAGGTCGCCGGGCTGAAATAGGTGCTCATAGGCTGCTCTGCAGGTGGGTGCCCCAGTCGCGCAGCTGCTGCAGCAGGGCGAGCTTGCCGGCATCGTCGGCATGCTCTGCGGCCAGTGCATCCAGCTGCGCGGTGAACTGCGGCAGGGTCTGTTCGCCCAGCGATGCATCGCCGAGCAGGCGCTGGCGACGATAGTCGTTCCAGCGTGAGCGCTCGGTGGTGTCCAGGGTGTCCGGGTAGTTGCGGGCGCGGTACCGGAACAGCAGCTCGGGCATGCGCGGATCGCGCAGGCGCTCGGCGAAGCTGGCCAGTTCGGCCGGTGGGCTGGTGCGGATGCGGGCCATCAGGGATTTGTCGCCGTCGGCCAGGAAGCCGTCATACAGCGACGCATCGACATCGCTTGGCGCCAGGGTGCGCTCGCCGGAGTACACCTGGCGGACCTTCTCGGCCAGTGCGGGACCGATCTGGCGCAGCCGCTCGGCCTTGGCTTCGATTGCGGCCGGGTCGATACCCAGGCGCGCATGGTCGGCCGGGCGAAGATGGTTCCAGGCGACCAGCGCCGGGACCTTGTTGAGGTGCACTTCCTTGAGCGGCACGCGCTGCTCACCCTCGGCCATGTCGGCGGCGCGGGTGTACAGGCGGGCGGCGATGGTTTCCGGCGGCAGATCGAGCAGCGGCTCGATATCGCCGTCCAGATCGAGCGCGATGATGCGGTTGTTGATGAAGGGATGGCGCGCCAGTGGCAGTACCGGTGCGGCGCACATGCGTTGGGCGGGGTAGCGCATCGAGATGTGCAGCACCGGCTGCATTGCATCCACATCCAGCAGGCTACCCACGAAGCGCTTGTCGCGCAGCTTCAGCGCGTAGTCCCACAGCCGTGGCTGGGCCTGCTTGAACAGCTTGGCCAGGCCGATTGTCGCGTACACATCGGACAGCGCTTCATGCGCATCGCCCTGACGGACGTTGTTGGCCGTGGCCAGGTGCTCGAGCTTGAACGAGGTGGCGCCGTCTTCGCGCTGCGGCCAGACAATCCCGTCCGGGCGCAGCGCATGCAGCAGCCGCATCATGTCCAGCAGATCCCAGCGCGAATTGCCGTTGCGCCACTCGCGTTCGTAGGGGTCGTAGAAGTTGCGGAACAGCCCGTGGCGGACGAATTCATCGTCGAAGCGCAGCGTGTTGTAACCCAGCGAGCAGGTGCCCGGCTGCGCCATCAGGTCGTTGATCCGCGCGAACGCCTCGGCCTCGGTGACGCCGGCGCTCAGTGCGTGCTGCGGGGTGATACCGGTGATCAGGGTGGCGACCGGGGAGGGCAGCAGATCATCGGCCGGTTTGACGTAGAAGCTGACCGGTTCTTCGAGGATGTTCAGATCGGCATCGGTGCGGATACCCGCGAACTGCGCGATGCGCGTGCGGCGCGGGTCCTGACCGAAGGTTTCCAGGTCATAGAACAGGAAGCTGTCGGCCATCAGTGCGCACCCTCCAGGACGGGCAGTTGTTCGTGGACCAGCCGCTCCAGTGCGGCCCAGTCGATATGCGCCAGGCTGTCGTGCCCGGCAGTAGCTTGCTCCAGCATGCGCCGCTGCAGCTCGGTGCGCGCCAGCGCAACGGCGTACGGGGTCCGCAGGAAGGTGACCATCGTGTAATGCGGCACGAAGCGGGTCGGCCAGCGCGCCTGCAGCGCCTGTTCCAGTTCGCGCTGCAGCAGGAACTGCGGATCGGCCACGCGGTCGCGCATCTCCAGGTAGTTCTCCAGCGCCATCTGCTGGATCGCCTCGGCATTCGGCTTGCGGTCCGCTTCGAATGCAGCGAAGGCCTCGCCCAGCGAATCCTGCTCCAGCAGATGCGCGGCCAGGGCGATGCAATCCTCGAAGGCGCAGTTCATGCCTTGGCCGTGGAACGGCACCATTGCGTGCGCGGCATCGCCGATCAGCACCGCGCGGCCCTTCATGTGCCAGTGCTTGAGATGCAGCGTGCCGAGCAGGCCCGGCGGATGCTGCTCCCAGTCGCGGCGCAGGTTCGGGATAAGCGCCAGCGCATCGGGGAAGTCGCGCGCGAACAGCGCCTCGGCCTCGGCTCCGCTGTTGGTGGTGGCAAAGCTCGGATCGCCCTCGTTGGGCAGGAACAGCGTGACCGTGAACGTGCCTTCGTCGTTCGGCAACGCGATGCACATGTAGTGCCCGCGCGGCCAGATATGCAGTGCGTTGGCCTCGATCCGGAACCCACCATCGTCGGTCGGCGGGATCTCCAGCTCCTTGTAGGAGTGATCCAGGAAGTCGATGCGCTCGTCCAGCGGCTGCTTGCGGTTCATCGCCGCGCGCAGCGCCGAACCGGCACCGTCGGCCCCGATCAGGGTATCGAAGCGGATATCGTGCGGCTGGTCGTCGCGGTCATCGATGAAGCGTGCGTAGCCCGCATCGAAGTCCACCGTATGCAGGCGCCGGTGGAAGTGCACGGTGGCACCGGCATCCTCGGCCAGCTGCAGCAACGTGGTGTTGAGGTCCTTGCGATGGATCGACCAGATCACCTCGCTGTCGTCCCGCCCGTAGCGCTGCAGCTGCGGTTCGCCCTCGCGCGGGTGAATCATGCGCCCACGCATCATCACCGCCTTGGCCATGACCGCGTTTTCGACCCCGGCCTGGCGCAGCGCATGCCGGCCACGTTCGGCGAGCGCCAGATTGATCGAACGACCGGACTCGTAATCGCTCACGCGCGGATCGCCGCGGCGCTCATACAAGGTGATCTGCCAGCCCTGGCGGGACAGCAGGATGGCCAGCAATGAACCGGCCAGGCCAGCGCCGATGATGCTCAGCGAGCGGGAGGGGGTAGCGATCAAGGCGATGTCCGTGGGGGCGGGGAGGGCGGTCGGGTCAGAGACCGGCCCAGGCTTCCACTTCCTCGACGAAGTGGTGCAGGTCGAGGTAGCGGTTGTACAGCGGTGTCGGCGAGATGCGGATCACGTCGGGCTCGCGCCAGTCGCCGAGCACGCCCACGGTCTGCAGGTACTCGAACAGGCTGCGGCCGCGCTCGCGGCCACCGGCCACACGCAGCGAGAGCTGGCAGCCTCGGCGCTCCGGCTCCGAAGGCGTCAGCACCTCCAGCACACCGGACAGGCGCGCACGCACCAGCGCATCCAGCATCCCGGTCAGGCGCAGCGATTTGGTCCGCAGCGCATCGATGCCACCGGCTTTGTCGACGACATCGAGGGCAGCGCGCAGCGGGGCCAGACCCAGCACCGGCGGATTGCTGAGCTGCCAGCCTTCGGCACCGACCGCGGGCACGAACTGCGGCGCCATCTTGAAGCGGGTGGCTTCTTCATGGCCCCACCAGCCGGCGAAGCGCGGCAGCGTGGCATCGCGGTGATGGCGTTCGTGCACGAAGCAGCCGGCCACGGCGCCCGGGCCGGCGTTGAGGTACTTGTAATGGCACCACACGGCGAAATCCGGCGCGATATCGTGCAGCTGCAGCGGCACATTGCCGACCGAATGCGCCAGATCGAAACCGACGCGGGCGCCCTGCAGACGCGCCATGCGGGTGATGGCGTCCAGATCGAACACCTGGCCACTGCGGTACTGCACGCCGGGCCACAGCACCAGCGCCAGGCGCGGCCCGTGTTCGGTGATCGCGCGTTCGATCGCCTGCAGCGAGATCGTGCCGTTGGGCTCATCGGGCTGCACCTCGATCAGATCGGTATCGGGGTTGAAGCCATGGAAGCGGATCTGCGATTCCACTGCATGCCGATCCGTCGGGAAGGCGCCGGCCTCCATGAGGATGACGGGGCGCTCGGCGGTGGGCCGGTAGAAGCTGACCATCATCAGGTGCAGGTTGACGCTGAGGGTGTTCATCGCCACGACTTCGCTGGGCAGGGCGCCCACCACGCGAGCGAGCTGTTCGCTCACCAGGCGGTGGTAGTGCAGCCACTGGGTGTCGCCGGTGAAGTGGCCTTCGACGGCCAGCGAGGCCCATTTATCCATGACTTCCTGGACGGCGGCACGTGCGCCGCGCGGCTGCAGACCCAGCGAGTTGCCGACGAAGTAGGTCTGGTCGCGGTGGTTGTGCTGGGGGAAGACGAATTCGTTGCGCAGGGCGCGCAGCGGGTCGGCGGCGTCCAGGGCAACGGCATGGGTGCGGCTGAGGAGTTCGGACATGGTGCAACCGGCGGTGTCAGTGAGCCGACAGTTTATCCGGGTGGTGGGGGTGTGGGCTGAATCTGGCTTGCGGTGCTGTTTTGGCGTGGGCTGGTGGTTGGCGCTCTAGCTGGAGGCCGGAGCCAACGCCAACGCCAAAGCCAAAGCCAAAGCCAAAGCCAAAGCCAAAGCCAAAGCCAAAGCCAAAGCCAATGCGTACGGGGTGACGTTCCAGTGTACGGGCCGGTGTGGGTGGGTCTGCTGGACCCGCCGCAAGTACGTCCGTGTAGGCTCGTAGTGCGGCATCCATGCCGCACACGGTCCTGCAG
>NZ_JASCOO010000142.1:0-7775 GCF_029959485.1 Stenotrophomonas sp. PS02301 | reverse complement strand
CGCGTGCCGGTCGCCGAACCGCCGCCGCGCCGTGCGCGTGCCGCCGCGGCCGTGCCTGCGGCGCCGGCGCCCAGCGCTGTCGCCACCGGAGGCGCGCCCAAGCCGGGCCGCATGCAGACCGCCAACGTCCGTTCGGGCCAGCAGCTGTACGCGGAAAACTGCGACCTGACCGTCATGGCCACCGTCGGCGCGGGCGCCGAAGTGATCGCCGATGGCAGCATCCACATCTACGGTACGCTGCGGGGCCGTGCCCTGGCAGGTGCCCAAGGCAACACCACGGCGCGCATTTTCTGCCGTGAATTCCACGCTGAACTGGTCGCCATTGCCGGCCACTACAAGGTACTGGACGATGTTCCGGACTCCCTGCGCGGCAAGGCCGTGCAGGTGTGGCTGGAACAGGACCAGATCAAGATCGCTGCGCTGGACTGACGCAGCCCCCAAACAGAAGAATCAGGAGAAATCCTTTGGCTGAAATCATCGTAGTCACCTCCGGCAAGGGCGGCGTCGGCAAGACCACCAGCAGCGCCAGCCTGGCCTGCGGGTTGGCACGTCGTGGCAAAAAGGTGGCGGTGATCGACTTCGACGTCGGCCTGCGCAACCTGGACCTGATCATGGGCTGCGAGCGCCGCGTGGTGTACGACTTCGTCAATGTCGTGCACGGCGAAGCGACCCTCAAGCAGGCCCTGATCAAGGACAAGCGCTTCGACAACCTGTACGTGCTGGCTGCCTCGCAGACCCGCGACAAGGACGCACTGACCCAGGAAGGCGTGCGCAAGGTGCTCGACGATCTCATCGCCGACGGCTTCGAGTACGTCATCTGCGACTCCCCGGCCGGTATCGAGAAGGGCGCGTTCCTGGCGATGTACTACGCCGACCGTGCGGTCGTGGTGGTGAACCCGGAAGTGTCTTCGGTGCGCGACTCGGACCGCATCATCGGTCTGCTCGATTCGAAGACCCACAAGGCCGAGTCCGGCAAGAACGTGCCGGCCTTCCTGCTGCTCACGCGCTACAGCCCGGTACGGGTGGAAAGCGGCGAGATGCTCAGCATCACCGACGTGGAAGAAGTGCTGGGCCTGAAGGCCATTGGCGTGGTGCCCGAATCGGGCGACGTGCTCAATGCGTCCAACAAGGGCGAGCCGGTCATTCTGGACCCCGAATCGGCGGCGGGCCAGGCATACGAAGATGCGGTGGGCCGCATCCTTGGCGAAGAGCGTCCGATGCGCTTCACCACCGTGGAGAAGAAAGGCTTCTTCAGCAAGCTGTTCGGAGGGTAAGCATGGGACTGTTCGATTTCCTGAACCGGAAGAAGACCACTGCCGAAACGGCCAAGAACCGCCTGCAGATCATCATCGCGCAGGAACGCAGCCACCGCGGCGGCCCGGACTACCTGCCCCTGCTGCAGCGCGAGCTGCTGGAAGTGATCAAGAAGTACGTCAACATCGACGCTGATGCGGTCAAGGTCGATCTGGTCAAGGACGGGGAGCACGATGTGCTCGATATCTCCGTCGCCTTGCCGGAAGGCCCGCAGCAGCCCTGATCGACATCGCCCCTTCCGCGTTGGAAGGGGCGGTTGAGCGGTAACCCATGAACGACGCTGCCCCCACCGCCGAACCGCAGGTCACCCGCGTCGGCGATATCCGTTTCGACGATGCCCTCGCCCTGCTCGCCACCCACGATCTGCACCTGCATCGTGTGGCCGATGGTGCGCCGATTCCGGGCAGCTACTGGGGCGAACCCGAAGCCGGCATCATCGGCAGCGACGTGTACGTCCGCGATGACACCCCCGTGCACTCGATGCTGCACGAAGCCTGTCACCTGATCGTGCTGCCGCCGGAGCGGCGTGCGCTGGTGCATACCGATGCCACCGATTCGGTGCCCGAAGAAGACGCCACCTGTTACCTGCAGATCGTGCTGGCCGGCAGACTGCCTGGTGTGGGCAGCGACCGCCTGATGCTGGACATGGATGCTTGGGGGTATACGTATCGGTTGGGGTCCACGAAGGCGTGGTTCGAACAGGATGCGGAAGACGCAAAGGCGTGGCTGGTCGAGCGCGGCCTTCTTCCTGCGTAAATCCGCACGTGCGGTCAGCCCTGCCCTGCCATCGCGCGCAGGGTGATGCCCACGATGTACGCCAGATACGTGCCCGTGGCGTAGCCCATCGTGCCCAACAGCACGCCGACCGGCGCCAGCGAAGGATGGAACGCCGCCGCCACCACGGGCGCGGAGGCTGGCCCGCCGATGTTGGACTGCGAGCCGATCGCGAAGTAGAAGAACGGCACCTTCAGCGCGCGCGCCAGCGCCCACAGCAGCACGATGTGCACCGCGATCCAGATCAGGCCTAGCAGGAACAGCCACGGGCGGTCCAGCAACGCCAGCAGGTCCATCTGCATGCCGATGCAGGCGATCAGGAAGTACAGCAGCAGCGAGCCGAGCTTGGAGGCACCGGCACCTTCCAGGTTGCGCGCACGGGTGAAGCTCAACGCCAGGCCGCAGGTGGTGGAGATCACCACCACCCACACGAACGGCGCATCCAGGCTGAACTGCGAGGCCCAGGCGACATGCCCCTTGAACCATGCCGAGACCGGCCCGGCGATCGCGTGCGACAGCCCCACCACGCCGAAGGCGACCGCCACGATCAGCATCAGGTCGGTCAGGCTGGCCACGCGCTCATGCTGTGCCTGGAACGCCTGGATGCGCAGCTTGAGGGCATCGATGCCGGAGGTGTCGGCACCACTGCGCGCATCGATCTTTGCCGCGCGCCCGGCCATGAAGATCAGCACCGCCATCCACACATAACCGACACCGACATCGACCACCGCGAACTGCCCGAAGGTGGTCGCGTTGACATCAAAGACTTCGCGCATGGCCAGCATGTTGGCACCGCCGCCGATCCAGCTGCCGGCCAGCGCCGCCATGCCCGCCCAGGTGTCACCGGCGACCGTCGCCGGGTGCAGCCACTTCATCAACTGGAAGGCGACCACGGCGCCGATCATGATGCTCAGCGAGGCGCCCAGGTACATCACGATCAGCTTCGGCCCCAACCGCAGGATGCCCTTGATGTCCACGGCCAGGGTGAGCAGCACCAGGGCGGCGGGCAGCAGGATGTCGCGCGCGACCGGGTTGTAGAGATGGGTGTTCTGGCCATCTATCAGGCCGACGGTGTTGTACACGCCGGGAATCAGGTAGCACAGCAGCAACGCGGGCACGTAGGTATAGAACCGCTTCCACAGCCCCTGCTCGCGCGAGGCGGTCCAGAATACGGCACCGAGGGTGGCAGCGATCAAGCCGAAGACGACGATATCGTTCTGGATCAGGGCGGGTGCTTTCACGGGGGATGGCCTGCGTAGTGCCGGCCGCTGGCCGGCAACCTCATGGATGTGGAACGCGCGATACAACCGCCAGCCAATGACCGGCACCACCGATAGCAAAGCGCCGCCCCTGGGGGCGGCGCTTCAAACCGGCTTATTCGCCGATGTGCTGCTTCAACCAGCCGTTGACGGTGTCGTGCCACTGCACGCTGTTCTGCGGCTTGAGCACCCAGTGGTTCTCATCCGGGAAGTACAGGAACTTGGACTCGATGCCCTGGCGCTGCGCAGCGGTGAACGCCGCCAGGCCCTGCTCCACCGGAATGCGGTAGTCGAGCTGGCCGTGCACGATCAGGATCGGCTTCTTCCAGTCGGCCACGTGGTTGACCGGGTTGAACTTCTCGTAGTTGGCGGCCTTCGCGTACGGCGTGCCACCCTGTTCCCACTCGGTGAACCACAGCTCTTCGGTGGCGTAGCCCATCATGCGCTGATCGAACACGCCGTCATGGTTGACCAGGCACTTCCACGGCTCGTTCCAGTTGCCGGCGATCCAGTTGACCATGAAGCCGCCATAGCTGGCGCCCAGGGCGCACGCCTTGTCGCCGTTGAGGAACGGGTACTGCTTCTGTGCCGCAGCCCAGCCCTTCTGCAGATCTTCCAGCGGGCGGTCGCCCCAGTGCTGGCTGATCGCATCGGTGAAGGCCTGGCCGTAACCGGTGGAGCCGTGGAAGTCGATCATGACCACCGCGTAGCCCTGACCGGCGTAGGTCTGCGGGTTCCAGCGGTAGCTCCAGCCGTTGCCGAAGCTGCCCTGCGGGCCACCGTGGATCAGGAACGCGACCGGGTAACTTTTGCCTTCCTGGTAGTTGTACGGCTTGACCACGTAACCGTGCACGGTCTCGTTGTTCCAGCCCTTGAACTGGAACTGCTCGTAATCGCCGAAGGCGACGTCGGGCAGCATTTCACCGGCGCTCGGGGTGATCTCACGCGGGTTGGCGCCGTCGAAGGCGGCCACGATGATCTGATCGCCGCTCTTCAGACTGTTCTTCGTATACGCCAGGGTGGTGCCGGCGATCACCGGCGAGCCGATGCTGCCGCCGTCGGCGACCACTTCGGCGGTGCCGGTGGCGATGTCGACGCCGAACAGGCGGTGCTCGCCCATGTCGTCGGCACTGGTATAGATCAGCGTGCCGTCACCGGACAGTACGATCTCGCCGGCCGAACGATCCCACTTGGGTGCGATCTCACGGGTCTTGCCGGTGGCCACGTCCATCGCCATCAGGCCGAAGCGGTCCGCTTCGAAGCCGGGGCGCTTCATGGCGCGGTAGTACAGGGTCTTGCCGTCGGCGCTGAACACCGGGCCGGCATCCCAAGCCGGGTTGGCCGCGGTCAGGTTGACCGGGGCCTGCTTGCCCTCGGCATCCAGGCGGTACAGATCGAAGTTGGTCGACCACGGCTCCTGCTTGCCGGCCACGCGGATCGCGGCGACCACGCTCTTGCCATCCGGCGACCAGGTGAAGTCGTCATTGCCACCGAACGGCTTGGACGGTGCATCGCCGGCCAGCGTCGCGCTGATCGCCGAGGCGCCCTTCACCGCTGCGGCCTTGGCGACCGGCAGCGGCGCCACGAACAGCGTGTTGCGGCGGCCATCGGCCCAGGTGTCCCAATGGCGCACGAACAGAGTGTCGAAGACTTCACCGGTGTTCTTGCGTGCCTTGTGCGCGTCCAGCTTCTTGCTGGTGCAGGCCAGGTCCGAACCGCAGTCCTGGAACACGCCGCTGCTGAAGGCCACGCGGTCGCCCTGCGGGGAGACGTGGAAGCTGTCCACATCGACCGGGAAATCGGTCAGCTGGCGCGGGGTGCCGCCGGTGGTCGGCTGCGCGTAGAGCTGCTGGCTGCCGTTCTTGGCGCTCAGGAAATACACGGTCTGGCCATCGGCCGACAGCGCAGCGGAATTGACGTTCCAGCCCGCCGGGGTCAGCGGCTTGGGCGGGGCCAGATCCCGGGTGCGCAGGTTGCGGATGTACAGGCCGGTGCTGGCCTTGCTGTCGGTACCGACCACGCGCTTGGCGAAGATCACATTGCCGCCATCGGCGGTGAGCAGCGGGCTGGAGACCCGATCCAGCGCGATCATGTCGCGCACATCCAGGCCACGCGTGGCCGCCAGCGAGGGCATCGCGGTCAGCAGGCACAACGGCAGCAGGGCGTAACGAAGTTTCATCGGGGTCTCCGCGGAACGGCAAAACGCCGATGGTAGGGCCGCAGGGGCCACCGATGCAAAGGCCATCGGTCATGCCGGTGGTTCGACGGGAGGCAGAAACGACAAACCCCGCCGGAGCGGGGTTTGCCATGACGCAGATGCAGACTTTTTAGACTGAACCCACCGCGCGCTTGCCGGTGCGGTAGATCAACCAGCCGACCAGGAACAGCACGGCCAGACCGATCCACTGCGCGCCCGGCAGGTGGAACGGCAGCGCCAGCACGTCCGCGCGGCTGCTGATCACGATCGGCACCGCGATCGCGATACCCATCAGGGCTTCACCGGTGATCAGGCCCGCAGCGAACAGCACGCCCGGCTTGTGCACGCGGTCGCGGCCTTCTTCGTCGTCGCCACGGATCTTGTGGAAGCGTTCCACCAGGTAGGCGATCAGACCACCCAGGAAGATCGGCACCATCAGCTCCAGCGGCAGGTAGATGCCGATCGCCGCGGCCAGCACCGGCACGCGGAAGCGTGCATTGCGCGACTTCAGCCAGCTGTCGAAAGCGATGATTGCCGCCCCGACCACGGCACCGATGCCGATGAAGGTCCACGGCAGCTCGCCGCCGAACAGGCCCTTGGCCACCGAGGCCATGAGGTTGGCCTGCGGCGCGGCCAGCGCATTGGGATGCAGCTCGGACTTGACGCCGATGCCATACGCGGTGGCCAGCAGGTTCAGTACCGGGGCCATGATCAGCGCGCACGAGAACGCACCGATGCCCAGCATCAGCTGCTGCTTCCACGGGGTGGCGCCAACGATGTAGCCGGCCTTGAGGTCCTGCAGGTTGTCACCGCCGACCGCGGCCGCACAGCACACCACCGCACCGATCATGATCGCGGCCACCGCACCCAGCGGGGCACCGCCGACGCCAACCGGCTTGAGGCCGTCGGCGCCGAGCAACACCACCAGCACCGCCGAGGCGAACAGGATGGTGGAGATGGTGATGCCCGAGACCGGGTTGTTGGACGAACCGATCAACCCGGCCAGGTAGGCCGAGACCGAGACGAACAGGAAGCCGGCCACGATCATGATGAGCGTCATCGGGATCGAGACATGCCACTGGCCCACGATGGCCTGGTACAGCGCCAGCAGCGGCAGGGTGAACACCACCAGGGCCACCAGCATCCACTTCATCGGCAGGTCGCGCTCGGTGTGCGCCAGCGCCGGGCCGCCGCTCTTGCGGGCCGCGGCGAAACCGCTCTTGACGCCATTGAGCAGCGACTTGCGCAGCGAGATCAGGGTCCAGACGCCACCGATCAGCATCGCGCCCACGCCCAGGTAACGCATCTTCGCGCCCCAGATGGCGAAGGCCGCCTCGGTGGAGCTGGCCGTGGCGATCGAGGCGGCCAGCGCCGGATCGGTGTTCATGAAGAACGACTGGTACAGCGGAATGGCGATATGCCAGGTCAGGATCGAGCCGGACACCACCACGATGCCGACATTCAGGCCGACGATGTAGCCCACACCCAGCAGCGCCGGGGACAGGTTGGTGCCGATGAAGGCGGTGATCTTCGAGCTGCCCACGTAGGCCGAGGTGGCCCAGGCATCCGGAATCAGGCGCAGGCCGCTTTCGGCCGCCAGCTTCACGAAGGCGCCGATCACCGCCGACACCGCCAGGATCTTCAGGCCCGGGCCCGGGTTCTCACCGGCCTTGAGCACTTCGGCGGCCGCCTTGCCTTCCGGGAACGGCAGCGGATCTTCGACGATCATCGAACGCCGCAGCGGCACCGAGAACAGCACGCCCAGCAGACCACCCAGACCGGCGATGCCCAGCACCCACCAGTACTTGAAGTCCGGCCAGTAGCCCATGATCACCAGCGCGGGAATCGTGAAGATCACGCCGGCGGCGATCGACGAACCGGCCGAAGCACCGGTCTGCACGATGTTGTTTTCCAGGATCGTGCCACCGCCGAGCAGGCGCAGCACCCCCATGGAAATGACCGCGGCGGGAATGGCGGTGGCGATGGTCAGGCCTGCGAACAGACCGAGGTAGGCGTTGGCGGCCGACAGAATCACTGCCAGCACGATGGCAAGCACCACCGCGCGGAAAGTGAGCTGGCGTGGCGCAGCGTCGTTGTTCATGGAAGCCTCTGCTGGCAAAAAATCCCTGCCACGCTAGCGTTCATGTACGGGCAAGTCCAGTAGTGGGGGGCGCGGGGCGGGCCCCCCCCCCCCCCCCCCCCCCCCCCCCCGAGACGCCGGCGCAGGAAAA
>NZ_JASCOO010000141.1:0-7974 GCF_029959485.1 Stenotrophomonas sp. PS02301 | reverse complement strand
TTTGGGGGCGGCCCAGCCGGGGGGGGGCCCCACCGAGCGCGGCCGCGTCCGGTGGGCCCCAACTCACCCGCATCCACACCCCGCCGCTTCGCGGCCGTCCCTGATTCAGGGGCCAGTCCTCCAGAAGCATCGCGGTAGCCGTCCAGCATGGGACCGGTCTTCTGAAGGTTCGAGGTAGGCCCTGCCGTAGGCTGACCTGTTTCTCCAGCAAAGTGAGCCCGCATGACCGACACCGCCCGCATTCCCGAAGCCTGTGACCTGTTGATCGAAGCCGGTTACGTGGTCCCGATCGAGCCGCATGCGGTGGTGCTGGAAGACCATGCCGTGGCCGTGCGTGGCAGTGAGATCATCGCGATCCTGCCGCGTGCCCAAGCGCGCGAGCGCTTTGCGCCCAAGCAGACCGTGTCCCGCCCGGACGCGGCGTTGATGCCGGGTCTGGTCAACGCGCACACCCACAATCCCATGACCCTGCTGCGGGGCGTCGCCGACGACCTGCCGCTGATGGTCTGGCTGCAGCAGCACATCTGGCCGGTGGAAGCGGCGGTGATCGGGCCGGAGTTCGTGGCCGACGGCACCACCCTGGCGATCGCCGAGATGCTGCGCGGCGGTACCACCTGCGCCAACGAAAACTACTTCTTCTCCGACGTCCAGGCCGCCGTCTACAAGCAGCACGGGTTCCGTGCGCTGGTCGGTGCGGTGATCATCGATTTCCCGACCGCCTGGGCCAAGACCGACGACGAGTACTTCGCCAAGGCCGGCGAGCTGCACGACCAGTGGCGCAACGATCCGCTGATCGGCACCTCGTTCGCCCCGCACGCGCCGTACACCGTCAACGACGCGAACTTCGAACGCGTGCGCATGCTGTCCGACCAGCTGGACATGCAGGTGCACCTGCACACGCATGAAACCGCGCAGGAAATCAGCGACTCGCTCAAGCTGCACGGCCAGCGTCCGCTGGCGCGTCTGGATCGGCTCGGCCTGGTCAACGACCGCCTGATCGCGGTGCACATGACCCAGTTGACCGAGGCCGAGATCCACCTGTGCGCCGAGCGCGGCGTCAGCGTGGTGCATTGCCCCGAATCCAACCTCAAGCTGGCCTCCGGGTTCTGCCCGGCGTGCGCGCTGCAGCGCGCCGGTGTGAACCTGGCGATCGGCACCGATGGCTGCGCCAGCAACAATGACCTGGACAT
Organism: Stenotrophomonas sp. PS02301; assembly: GCF_029959485.1. NCBI lineage: Bacteria > Pseudomonadati > Pseudomonadota > Gammaproteobacteria > Lysobacterales > Lysobacteraceae > Stenotrophomonas > Stenotrophomonas sp. PS02301. Next base: position 6,784 of record NZ_JASCOO010000141.1, on the reverse strand, counting down.
GTTCAGCGAGAACCGCACCGCGGCGATCCTGGCCAAGGCCGTGGCCAATGACGCCACCGCGCTGGACGCGGCCACCACGCTGCGTGCGGCCACCCTGGGCGGCGCACGCGCGCTGGGCTTCGGCGACCGCATCGGCTCGATCGAGGTCGGCAAGCAGGCCGATCTGGTCTGCGTGGATCTCTCCGCGCTGGAAACCCAACCGCTGCACCATGTGCTCTCGCAGCTTGTCTACGCCGCCGGCCGCCACCAGGTCAGCGATGTCTGGATCGCCGGCCAGCCCAAGCTGGTCCAGCGCGAACTGGTCGGCATGGACACCGCCGCGATCGTCGCCAACGCCCGCCAGTGGCGCGAGCGTATCCGACACATCCGTGCTTGATGCATCAAGGATCCCCATGAACACCCCCCATGCTTCCACCAATTTCGATCAGGCCGAACTGGACAAGTTCGCCGCGCTCGCCAACCGCTGGTGGGACGTCGATGGCCCGCAGAAGCCGCTGCACGCGTTGAACCCGGTGCGCCTGCAGTACGTCACCCAGCGCGTCACCCTGCGCGGTGCCCGCGTGCTCGATATCGGCTGCGGTGGCGGGCTGCTCAGCGAGGCGCTGGCCAAGGAAGGCGCGGACGTCACCGCGATCGATCTGGCCCCGGAACTGGTCAAGGTCGCCCGCCTGCACGGGCTGGAGTCGGGCGTCACGGTCGACTACCGCGTGCAGGCCGCTGAAGACCTGGCCGCCGAACAGCCGGGCAGCTTCGATGTGGTCACCTGCATGGAAATGCTCGAGCATGTGCCGGACCCGGGCGCGATCATCGCCGCCTGCCATCGCCTGCTCAAGCCGGGCGGCCAGCTGTTCCTGTCCACCGTGAACCGCACCCCGGCCGCGTTCGCCGTGGCGATCGTCGGTGCCGAGTACGTGGCGCGGCTGCTGCCGAAGGGCACGCATCACTACCAGGATTTCATCAAGCCGGCCGAGCTTGGCAAGTGGCTGCGCGAGGCCGATTTCAACCTGCGCGATGTCAGCGGCATGGCGTATGAGCCGTGGCGCAACCGTGCCCGCCTGAGCACGCGCACCGACATCAATTACCTGGCCCACGCGGTCAAGCCGGACGACGCGGCTCGTGTCTGAGTTCGGTTTCCCGCCGGCGGTGCTGTTCGATCTGGACGGCACCCTGCTGGACAGCGCACCGGACATGCTGGCCACCGCCAACGCGATGCTGGCCGCGCGCGAGCGCGCGCCGATCACCCTGGGTGCGCTGCGCCCGGTGGTCTCCAAGGGCTCGCGTGCGATGGTCTCGGTGGCCTTTCCCGAGCTGGGGCAGGCCGAGCGTGATGCGCTGGTGCCGGAGTTCCTGGCGCGCTACGAAGGCCTGATCGGCCAGCATGCCGTTCTGTTTGATGGCATCGCCGGGATGCTCGACGCGCTCGATGCGGCCGGCTGCGCGTGGGGCATCGTCACCAACAAGCCCGAATACCTGGCCCGGCTGATCGTGCCGCAGCTGGGCTGGCAACAGCGCTGCAAGGTGCTGATCGGCGGCGATACCTTGGCCCAGCGCAAGCCGCATCCGCTGCCGCTGCTGGCTGCCGCCGAGCGCATGGGCATCGCCCCGGGCACGTGTATCTACGTGGGCGATGACGAGCGCGACATCGTCGCCGCCAACGCCGCCGGCATGGCCTCGGTCGCCGCGCTGTGGGGCTATCGGCTCGATGCCGACGACCCCATGGCCTGGGGCGCCGACACGCTGATCGCACGTCCCGAACACCTGCAACATGCCAAGGCGTGGCCGCTTCCGCGCACGCTCTAGCCTTTCAAGGAATACACCGTGAGTACTCCCAGCGCCCTGGACAGTTTCCTGGACAAGTGGCGGACCCGCTGGCCCGAGTGGCAGGTGGCCGAACGCTTCGTGCCCGAGCACCAGCGCACCCTGGTGGTGGCGTGGTTCTCGCTGCTGCAGGAGTTCGACGACATCCTCAATACCGCCGGCGACCCGTTGCCGTCCGACGCCAAACTGGCGTGGTGGGGTGAAGAGCTGCGCAGCTGGTCCGCACAGCGCTCGCGCCATCCGCTGGGCCGCGTGCTTGAGCCGGTGCGCGCGCCGTGGGCGCAGCTGGCCGAGACCCTGCCGGATCTGATCGACGCGCGTGCGGTGCCGGTCGATCCGGCGCAGGCGCTGCGCGCGCTGCAGGCCTATGCGGCCGCGGTGGCCGCGGTCGAAGCGGTGATGTTCGATACCCCGGCGCGTGGCGATGTCGCCACCCCGGTGCTGGTGCAGACCCTGGCCCAGCGGCTGCACGAGCGTGGCGTTGCCGCCATTCCGCGTTCGCTGCTGGCCGAGGATGACACCGCCGCACCGCGCAGGTGGGCGCAGCAGTTGCTGGCGAAGTGGCCGGCGCGGGTTGCCGGCCCGCGGCCCCGCCGGCTGTACGCCGCGTTGGCCCGTGCCCGCCAGCAGACCTGGGCGCAGGACCGTCAGTACCAGGCCACGCCGATGCGTACGCTGTGGCTGACCTGGTGGGCTGCGCGAGGCTGAGCGTGGGTGCCGGCCAGCGGCCGGCCCTCCGTTACTTTCCGCGTTCCAGCACCAGCAGCGGGTCGATGCGGGTATCGAACCAGTTCATGCCCCAATGCAGGTGCGGGCCGGTCGCGCGACCGGTCGCACCGACAGCGGCGATCACCTGGCCCTGCTCGACGCGGTCGCCGACCTTCACGTCGATGCGCGACAGATGCAGGAAGTTCGAACTGATCCCGAAGCCGTGATCCAGCAGCAGCGTGCCGCCGGTCAGGTACAGGTCCGGGCCGGCGAAGGTGACCACGCCGGCGGCCGGTGCCTTCACCGGGGTGCCGGTCGGCACCGCGATGTCCATGCCGGAGTGGCCCGAACCGGGTTGGCCGTTATAGACGCGCGCATTGCCGAAGCGGCCGCTGATGCGGCCCTGCACCGGCCAGATGAAGGCCTGTGCGAAGTCGGCGCGATTGTCATCGCGGGCACGCGCGGCGGTGACCTGTGCCTGCTCACGCTTGATCCGTTCGGCAATCGCCGGCGGCGGATTGACCGTCTTCGGCGGCACGCCATTGACGCGCTCGGTCGGCCAGTCACGCGGGGTGACCGCGATGCTGGCCGTTTCGCTGCCGCCGTCCGGGCGCGTCACCTGCACCTGCAGTGGACCTTTCTCATCGCGGCCGATGCCGAACACCACGCTGCCGTACCCGCTCACGCGCAGGGTGCGGCCGCCGTACTGCACGACGCTGCCGGCCGGCACCTTGCCGATCACCATCGCGCCCTGCGAGGCGCTGGCCGGAAACACCACGCGCGCATCGGCCTGGGCCACGGCGGGCGAGGGCAGTAGACTGCCCATCGCCGCGACGCCTGCGGCCGCCAGGGCCGCGCGCAACACCCGTGCCCGCATCAGCGGTCGAAGCTCATGCGCTGGCCGTTCGGCGAGCCCACCAGCTTCTCGCCATCCCAGGCCAACTGCCCGTTGACCCAGGTCGAGGCAATGCGCGAACGGAAGGTGGTGCCTTCAAACGGCGACCAGCCGCACTTGGACAGCACGTCTTCGCGCTTGACGGTGAACGGCACGTCTTCGACCAGCACCAGATCGGCGAAGTAGCCTTCGCGCAGGTAGCCACGCTGGCTGACATCGAACAACTGCGCCGGCGCGTGCGCGAACTTCTGCACGACCTGGGTGATCTCCAGTTTGCCTTCGTGTACCAGTTCCAGCGCGGCGACCAGCGCGTACTGCACCAGCGGCAGGCCGGACGGCGCCTGTGCATAGGGCTTCTGCTTTTCTTCCCAGGTGTGCGGCGCATGATCGGTGGCGAGCACGTCGATCACGTCATCGGCCACGGCGCGGGTCAGCGCTTCGCGGTCGCTGGCTTCCTTGATCGCCGGGTTGCACTTGATCAGGTTGCCCAGCCGCGCGTAATCGCTGCGGTCGAAACGCAGGAAGTGGATGCACGTTTCGGCGGTGATCTGCTTGCGGCTGCCATCGGCGCGGATCAGCGGGCCGCGTTCGAACAGGGCCAGCTCATCAGCGGTGGAGATGTGCAGCACGTGCAGGCGGGTGCCGTGCTTCCTGGCCAGCGACACGGCCAGCTCGGAGGACTTCAGGCAGGCCTCGCGCGAGCGGATGTCCGGGTGCTGCTCGGCACTCAGGGCATCGCCATACTTCTCGGCGTACTCCTTGGCCTTGGCATCGATCATCGGCGTGTCTTCGCAGTGCGTGATGATCGGCGTGGGCGCATCGCGGAAGATCGCATCGAGCGTTTCCGGGTTGTCGACCAGCATGTTGCCGGTGGAGGCGCCCATGAACACCTTGATGCCCGGCGCGGTCTTGGGATCCAGCGACTGGATGTGGGCCAGGTTGTCGTTGCTGGCGCCCATGTAGAAGCCGTAGTTGGCGCGTGCGCGGCCGGCGGCGGCATCGTACTTGGACTGCAGGATCTCGGCGTTGAGCGTGGGTGGATTGGTGTTGGGCATGTCCATGAAGCTGGTCAGGCCCCCGGCGACGGCCGCGGCCGATTCGGTCGCGATGTCGCCCTTGTGGGTCAGGCCGGGCTCACGGAAATGGACCTGGTCGTCGATCATGCCCGGCAGCAGCCAGCGGCCGGCGGCGTCGACGACGGTTTCGCCGGGGCGGGCATCCAAACCGGGGCCGATCTGCGCGATGCGGCCATCTTCGATGCGCAGGTCACCCTGGGTGATGGTGCCTTCGTTGACCAGGCGGGCGTTGACGATGAGCGTGGAGGACATTCAGTGTTTTCCTGTGCAGCGGCAGGTGGCGTCATGCGCGGCGCGCGGGGGCACCTCGTCGATGCCACCGGGATGGAAGGGATGGCAGCGGCCCAGCCGGCGCGCGGCCAGCCAGCTGCCGCGCGCGGGGCCATGGGTGGCGATGGCTTGCATGGCGTATTCAGAACAGCTGGGCATGAAGCGGCAACGCGGCCCCAGCAACGGGCTGATGAAGCGCTTGTAGAAGCGCAGCAGGGCGATGAGCAGGCGTGAGATCACCTCCCAATCTTATTCCAGTTGGCATGAAGGGCGCATTTGTCGCAGGATGGGGCGTTGGACCCGTCCGCACCCACGCGCGCGACGGGCCACCCCGGCGGTGTCGCCGGGTCAGGTACCGAACTGCGCACGTTGGCCCGCCTGCCAGGTGGACCGGTCGCACGCCTTGCGACTCCGGGGCTGAACGGAGTAGGCGGTGTGGTTGCTGCTGCTGGTCGGGTAGGCTATAAAGGCCCGCTTTCCCGGGCCCCGGGGAATCCAAGGAAGAGCGTTTCGTGGCTGCTAAAAAAACTGCAAAGAAGGCCGTCAAGGCCGCCAAGAAAACCGCCAAGCCTGTTGTAAAGAAGTTGGCGGCCAAGTCCGTTGCCAGAAAGCCGGCCGCCAAGCCGGCTGGCAAGCCTGCATCCAAACAACCGGCGGCCAGGACGGCACCCGTTAAAAAGGCGGCCAGCACGTCGCCGGCCAGGACCGTCAAGAAGGCTGTCGCCAAGAAGCCTGCTGCCAAGACGGTGGTGGCCAAGAAGACCGTCGCCAAGAAGGTCGTTGCCAAGAAGTCGACGGTCGCCAAGCCGGTTGCCACGCCCGCCAAGCGCGCGGCAGGCAAGCCGGTGAGCAAGGCGCCCGTCAAGAAAGCCGCTGCCAGCAAGACGGCAGCCAAGAAGACCGTGACGCCTGCTGTCGCCAAACCGGCGGCCAAGCCGGCACCGGCGAAGAAGACCGCAGTCAAGCAGGCACCGGCTACGCCGGTGAAGGCCAGCAAGACCGCCAGCAAGCCCGTGGCACCCAAGCCGGCCACCAAGCCGGTTGCAGCACCCGTAGTGAAGTCCGCACCGAAGCCGGCATCGCCGGCGCCGGCCAAGTCTGTCCCGGCCAAGAGCCCGGCCAAGGCGGCACCTTCTCCGGCGTCTGCGCCGGCGCCGGTCGCCCCTGTCGCCGCCTCCAAGGCCCCGCAAAACAAGAATCCCGTGCCCGTTTCGAAATCGCCTGCAAAAACCCCCGCCAAGTCCGAGTCCGCCCCCAAGCCCGTGTCCCGTCCGGTCGGCAAGGTCGCCGTTGCCGTGGCAGCGCGTTCGGCCGCCCCGGCCCCTCGCACCAAGGTGAAGGTGGTGGAATACAAGACTGACGAAGCCACCGGTCGTCCGATCCTGCCCGACGGTTACAAGCCGAGCGCGGAAGAGGAATACATGAGCCCGCTGCAGCTGGAGTATTTCCGCCAGCGCCTGCAGCACTGGCGCAATGATCTGGTGGAGGAATCCAAGCAGACCATCGCGAATCTGCAGGAGGAAGTGCGTGATATCGGCGATGAGGCCGAGCGCGCCACCCGCGAGACCGAGAACTCGCTGGAACTGCGTACCCGCGATCGTTATCGCAAGCTGATCGGCAAGATCAACAGCACGCTGAAGCGTCTGGAAGATGGCGATTACGGTTTCTGTGTGGATACGGGCGAAGAAATTGGCCTGGACCGTCTGGAAGCCCGCCTGACCGCTGAGCGCACGATCGATGCGCAGGAGCGTTGGGAGCATCTGCAGAAGCAGCAGGGCGACTGATCGCGCTGTTGGTTGTGCTGTTCTACGAAAAAACCCGGCTTCGGCCGGGTTTTTTTTGGCTGGCTGTTTGTTTTTGGTTCGGGTTGGTTCGGGTTGGTCGCGAAGGGCGTTGGCGCCTTGCTGTCTGGTGCTCGAGTGGGTCGGGCAGCCCGGTCCGGGACCCGCCGTAAACCCATCCATGGGGGCTCGTAGTGCGGCATCCATGCCGCACACGGTCCCGGACCGGGCTACCC
>NZ_JASCOO010000140.1:0-7981 GCF_029959485.1 Stenotrophomonas sp. PS02301 | reverse complement strand
AAAAAATAACCGGTCCATCGGCGGGCGGGGGGGCCCGCTGGGCGGCGCCCCACGAGCCTACAAGGACGTATTTACGGCGGGTCCAGCATTCGCCTGCCCGGGTCACTTCTACTCGCAGCATCCGGACGCCAACGCTCTTGCTTCAACGCTTCAACGCTTCAACGCTTCAACGCTTCAACGCTCAAGCAAGTAGAGCGCAAAAAAAAAGCCCCGGAACATGTCCGGGGCTTTTCGAAATCACGACGTGAGCGTCAGATCAGAACGACATGTCGAACGACACTTCGCCCTTCACGCCCACCTGGTAGGCCGACGAACGACGCTCGAAGAAGTTGGTCAACTCCTGCACATCCTGCAGCTCCATGAAGCTCAGCGGATTGCGCACGTTGTACTTCTTCTCCATGCCCAGGCGATGGAAATGATTGTCCGCGCAATGCTGCAGATACTGGCGCATGTCACGCGTCGAAATGCCCGCCACACCGCCCGACAGCACGTCCTCGGCGAACTGCACTTCGCACTCGATCGCATCGGCCAGCATGTCGTAGACCTCCTGCTTCATCGCATCGTCGAACAGGTCCGGCTCTTCCTCGCGGATCACGTCCACGCACTCGAAGGCGAACTCCATGTGCGCGCTCTCGTCGCGGAACACCCAGTTGGTGCCCGAGGCCAGACCGTTGAGCAGGCCGCGCGAACGGAAGTAGTACACGTAGGCGAAGGCCGCGAAGAAGAACAGGCCCTCGATGCACGCCGCGAAGCAGATCTGGTTGAGCAGGAACTGGCGACGCTCATCACGGGTCTCGATGCGCTTCAGGTTCTGGATCGAATCGATCCACTTGAAGCAGAAGTCGGCCTTCTTCTTGATCGAATCGATGTTCTCCACCGCATCGAACGCCTTGGCGCGCTCGTCCGGATCCGGCAGGTAGTTGTCCAGCAGGGTCAGGTAGAACTGCACGTGCAGCGCTTCTTCGTACAGCTGGCGCGACAGGTACATGCGCGCTTCCGGCGCATTCAGATGCTGATACAGGTTCAGCACCAGATTGTTGGACACGATCGAATCGCCGGTGGCGAAGAACGCGACCAGACGGTGGATCAGGTGGCGCTCGCCCGGCGACATCTTGCCGTGCAGGTCACTGATGTCGATCTGGAAATTGATTTCCTCGACCGTCCAGGTGTTCTTGATCGCATTGCGATACATGTCATAGAACTGCGGGTAGCGCATCGGGCGCAACGTCAGTTCAAAACCTGGATCGAGCAGCATTTGAGCAGGCTTGTCGGCCATGGTGTTTCGTCCTTCTTGGCGACTACCGACCAACGGTCGGTAGCTACCGAATGTGTGATTTTCCGTCCGTGCACCCGGCGGTGCCGGCCGGGTGGGCCGGCACGCCTTGTTTACTGGCACGCCTCGCAGCTTTCCGGGTTTTCCAGCGAGCAGGCGACGGCTTCGACCGGGGTGTAGCTGCTGACGGTCGTCTTGGCGATCTTGGTCGCCGGGCGCGAACGCAGGTAGTACGTGGTCTTGATGCCCTGCTTCCAGGCGTACATGTACATGGAGGACATCGCGCCGATGTTCGGGCTTTCCATGAACAGGTTGAGCGAGGCGGACTGGTCGATGAACGCGCCGCGGTCGGCGGCCATGTCGATCAGCGAACGCATCGGCAGTTCCCAAGCGGTGCGGTAGATGTGGCGCAGCGTTTCCGGGATCTGGGTGATGCCCTGGATCGAGCCTTCGGCCAGCTTGATCGCGTCGCGCATTTCCGGGGTCCAGTGGCCGAGCTTCTTCAGCTCGTTCACCAGGTAACGGTTGACCTGCAGGAAGTCGCCGGACAGCGTTTCGCGCTTGAACAGGTTGGACACCTGCGGCTCGACGCACTCGTAGCAACCGGCGATCGAGGCGATGGTCGCGGTCGGGGCGATCGCGATCAGCAGCGAGTTGCGCAGGCCGTGTTCCTTGATGCGCTCACGCAGGGCATCCCAACGTGCGGTGTCTTCGGGCACCACGTTCCAGGCATCGAACTGCAGCTCGCCGCTGGCCGCACGGGTGTCGGCGAAGGACGGGTGCTTGCCGCGTTCCTGGGCCAGCTCGCACGAGGTTTCCAGCGCGTGGAAGTAGATCGTTTCGGCGATCTGCTTGGACAGCGCGCGGGCTTCGGCACTGTCAAAGGCCAGACGCTTGCGGAAGAACACGTCCTGCAGGCCCATGCAGCCCAGGCCGACCGGGCGCCAGCGCAGGTTGCCGCGGCGGGCGGTTTCGATCGGGTAGAAGTTCAGGTCGATCACGCGGTCGAGCTGACGCACGGCCAGGCGCACGGTGTCGGCCAGCTTGTCGAAATCGAACTCGCCGTGGCCGTCGAAATGATTGCCCAGGTTGATCGAGCCCAGGTTGCACACCGCGGTCTCTTCGGCCGAGGTGATTTCCAGGATTTCGGTGCACAGGTTGGACAGGTGGATCACGTTGCCCGGGCGCAGCGTCTGGTTGCTGGCGCGGTTGCACTTGTCCTTGAACGTCATCCAGCCGTTGCCGGTCTCGGCCAGGGTACGCATCATCCGCGAGTACAGCTTGCGTGCGGAGATGGTGCGCTGGGCCTTGCCCTGGGCTTCGGCCTGCAGGTAAGCCTGTTCGAAGGCTTCGCCGAACAGATCGGTGAACTCGGGCACCACGCTCGGATCGAACAGCGACCATTCCTGGTCGGCCTCGACGCGCTGCATGAACAGGTCGGGGATCCAGTTGGCCAGATTCAGGTTGTGCGCACGGCGCGATTCGTCGCCGGTGTTGTCACGCAGTTCGAGGAAGTCCTCGATATCGGCGTGCCAGGTTTCCAGGTACACACAGGCCGCGCCCTTGCGCTTGCCACCCTGGTTCACCGCCGCCACGGACGAATCCATGGTCTTCAGCCACGGCACGATGCCGTTGGAATGGCCGTTGGTCGACTTGATCAGCGAACCACGCGAACGCACGCGGCTGTAGCTGACGCCGATGCCGCCGCTGAACTTGGAGAGCTGGGCGATATCGCCGTACTTGGCGTAGATCGACTCCAGCGAATCCTGCGGCGAATCCAGCAGGAAGCACGAGGACAGCTGCTCGTGCGTGGTGCCGGAGTTGAACAGGGTCGGGCTGGACGGCAGGTAATCCAGGTTGCCCATGCGCTTGTACAGCGCGAGGGTTTCCGGCACGTCTTCGCTCAGCGCGCTGGCGATGCGCAGGAAGAACTGCTGCGGGGTCTCGATCACCTTGCGGGTGTGCGGATGACGCAGCAGGTAACGGTCGTACAGGGTACGCAGGCCGAAGTAATCGAAATGCAGGTCCAGCGACGGATCGATCGCGTCGTTGAGCTTGCGGGCGTTGACCTGCACGAATTCCAGCAGGCGCGCGTTGATCAGGCCCACTTCGTGGCCGCGGCCGACCGACTGCGAGAACGCATGGATTTCCTGGCCGGACACTTCCTTGGCGATGAAGTTGGCCAGCAGGCGCGCAGCGAGGCGGCCGTATTCGGGCTCTTCACCGATCAGCAGCGCCGAGGTGCGGATGGACAGTTCGTCCAGCTCCTGGGTGGTCGCGCCGTTGTACAGGCCGGAGATGGTGCGGGTCGCAACGCGCATCGGATCCACCGCATGCAGACCTTCGCAGCAGCGCTGTACAGCGCGCACGATCTTGTTCAGGTCCACCAGTTCGGTCGTGCCATTGCGCTTGGTCACGCTCATGGCGGTCGCCGTGGGCGGCGAGGTCAGCAGGAATTCGCTTTCCTTATCGATAGCTGCGCTGGTTTCGGTGCTCACGGCGTTTTCCTCTTGGCGTGATTTGGGGTGGTACAGCGGGGTCTGCCTGGCAGGCGCCGGAACCGATGCAGAGATGCTCAGGGTGGACTATCGGCGTCGCAGGAGCCGCGACCCGGGCAGGCAAGCCTGCGGGCGGTTCCCCTGCGTCACCGGTCCTCTCCCCCCGGAGAATCCTGCGACCGGCACCACACGCTGTACTTCGTGCGGTTGTCAGTAGGTCTTCAGGCCATCGGCGTGAAGGCAATACTCCCGTCGACTTGTGGTCGGCGGTACCGACGGCCACAAGATAGTGGGGGTACCAGGTGTCGTCAACGCCAAATGTAGTGAATTTCTCCAATCCCTTGCGGCGCAAGGACCGGGCCTGAAGGGCGTCCGACGAACGGTCTGGACCCGTCGAAAGCGAGTGCGCAGTCAAGGCCAAAACGTCGATGCCGGATGCGACGCAGGGTCGCGAAAAACGGAACAGCGGGCCTCACACCGGCCTAACGAATGACCGCCGGTCAGGGTGACTTCCGACCCGCGCCGGGGTGGCTGCGGGGTGCCACGCTCTGATACGCCTCCTTATATATGAACGCGACCATGCGCCTGCCCCTGACCGGCTGTCTGATGTTGGGCCTGACCGTGGCCGGTGCCGCCGCTGCCGGCGGGACCAAGGCGCCAGCGCTTTCCTCACGCCAGTGCGGGGTGAGCACGCCCTACAACGTGCTGGTGGACAGCGGCGGGATCTGGCTGCGCAACCGCGAGCAGGTGCCGGCGGAGATCTTCTTCCACGATGGCGAGCTGAACATCGATCGCCAGCCGATCCCGGTCAGCGACGCCGACGCCCAGCGCCTGCGCCAGCTCGAATGGGGCACCCGCCAGCTGGTGCCTGCCGTGGCCGGAGTGGCCGGCGAGGCCACGGACATCGCCTTCGATGCGCTGGGCGCCACGGTGGAAATCATGACCGGCAGCCTCCGCAGGGCGCGCGAGGTGGACGGGCTGCGCAAGGATGCCCACGCGTACGTCGGCCGTACCCTTGGCCGCGGGATCTGGGAGCAGGATCTGTTCGGCGAGCAGTTCGAGGCGCGCATCGAGCAGGCCGCCGAGTCGATGTCGGCCTCGCTGGCCCGCGGCGTGATGTGGACGATGCTGACCGGCGGCTCGGACCGGATCGAGGCCCGCGCCGAGCAGATGGAGGCCGACCTGGAGCGCCGCATGGAGGCGCGCGGGCAGGCGCTGGAGGCGCAGGCCCAGTCGCTGTGCACGCAGGTGCTGGCGCTGGATGCGATCCAGCAGTCGCTGGAGGTGCGCTACCAGGGCAAGCCGCTGGCGATGATGGTGATGGACCGCGACGAGGACGCAGCGGTGCCGATCGCGCACGAACTGCCGCGCGGAGATGCGTTGGTGTTGCCGCCGTTGTAGAGAGCATCCACGCATGGCGCGGAGCTACGCGCGGTGCGGGGTGCCCAGGTACTCGGCGCTCTGCATTTCGATCAGGCGCGAGGCGGTACGTTCGAACGCGCCCTGCAGGCGGATGCCCGAATACAGCCCGACCGGTGAATCGGTCGCGGTGCAGACCAGGTTGACGTGGCGGTCGTACAGCTCGTCGATCAGGTTGACGAAGCGGCGCGCGGCATCTTCGTTGAGTGTGTCGAAGTGCGGGATGTCCCCGAGCAGCACGGTGTTGAACTCGTGCGCGATCTCGATGTAATCCGAGGGGCCACGCGGGCCTTCGCACAGCGCCTTGAAATCGAACCAGACGATGCTCTTGCCGCGGCCGCGCACCGGAATCTTGCGCGCCTCGATCTCGATGTTGCCCGCCTTGGCCGGCTGCCCACCGCTGAGCTCGGCCCAGCGGCCGGCCAGCCAGGCATCGCTGCCGGCATCGATCGGGGACTGGTACACCGGCGAGCGGGTCAGCGCGCGCATGCGGTAGTCCTCGGTGCCTTCGGCGTACAGCTCGACGCAGTAGGTCTGCAGCAGCCCGATCGCGGGCATGAAGCTGTCGCGCTGCAGGCCGTTGAGGTACAGGTTTTCCACGGCGGTATTGGAGGTGGTCACCAGGGTCACACCCTCGGCGAACATGCGCTCGAGCAGGCGCGCCAGCAGCATTGCATCACCGATGTCGGTGACGAAGAACTCGTCCAGCACCAGCACGCGCAGTTTGCTGCGCCACTCCTGGGCGATCTTCGCCAGCGGATCGCTTTGCCCCTGGTGCTCGCGCAGGCGCTCGTGGATGCCACGCATGAAACGGTGGAAATGGGTGCGGTACTTCTGCTCGATCGGCAGGCCGTCATAGAACAGATCGACCAGGAAGGTCTTGCCGCGCCCCACCCCGCCCCAGAAATACAGGCCCTTGACCGGCTCGGGCTTCTTCCAGAATGCGGAGAGGCGATCCAGCCAGCCGTCCTGCGCGCTGTCGACCAGCGCCAGATGGATGCGGTCCAGCTCGGCCAGGGCGGCGTGCTGGGCCGGGTCGTTCTGCCATTCGCCCCGGGCCACGCCATCGGCGTAGCGCTGCGACGGGGTCATCACGGTCTCGCTCATGCTGCGTCGGGGGCCGCGTCGGAGGCGCCGTTGGGCAGCCACTGCTTGACGCCATGGATGAGCGCGCCGCGCAGGTCGACGATCTTGCGGTGGAAGAAATGGCTGGTATCGGGCATGCGCACCAGTTCGTGCGGTGCGTCCAGGCCGTCCAGCCAGTCATAGACCGCCTGCGGATCGACGATCTCGTCTTCCTCGCCCTGGATCACCAGCCACTGGGCCGGGGGCTGCATGCCCTCGAAGTCCCAGCGCCCGGCGGGCGGCGCGATCGAGATCAGCGTGGTCGGCTGCAGGTCGCCCGCGGCGCGCAACGAGACGTACGCACCAAAGCTGAAACCGGCCAGCCACAGGTCCTGGCCCGGCCGCTGTGCACGGACCCAGGCGGCAACGGCCTTGAGGTCGTCCTGCTCGCCCACGCCGTTGTCGAAGCTGCCGGCCGAATCGCCGACGCTGCGGAAGTTGAAGCGCACGGTGGCGATGCCCAGGTCGCGCAACGAGCGCGCGGCCATGGTCACCACCTTGTTGTGCATGCTGCCGCCCTCGGTGGACAGGGGGTGGCAGACGATCGCCACCACCGGCTGCACCGCGACATCGGCCTCGGGCAGATCAACCACGACATCCAGCGGACCGACCGGTCCGTCCAGCGTCAGCGCACCGCTTTCTTGGGGAAATGGGGGATTGTGCATGGCGTCATAATACCGTCCCTCCGCGTGCTTCACCGCCGCCCCCGCCGGATCCGTACATGCACTATCTGGTTTTCAGCGTTCTCTGCAGCGTGCTGGTGTCGGTCCTGCTGAAGCTGGCGCCGCGCCAGCGGCTGGACATGCCGCAGGTGGTGACCTGGAATTACCTGGTCGCCAGCGTGCTCAGCGCGGTGCTGCTGCAGCCCTCGCTGGCCTCGCTGCAGACCCCGCACGCGCCGTGGGCCGCCCTGCTCTGCCTGGCCGTGGCGTTGCCGGCGATCTTCCTGATGATGGCCCGCGCAGTGACCCGCGCCGGGATCGTGCGCAGCGATGTGGCCCAGCGATTGTCGCTGCTGCTTTCGCTGCTGGCTGCGTTCCTGGTGTTCGGCGAGAGCGCCAACGGCTGGAAGCTGGCCGGCCTGGGGCTGGGCCTGCTGGCGATCCTGGGGATCAGCGTGCGCCCGCGCGCCGGGGCGGCCGAGCCCTCCGGTGGGCGGGCCTGGCCATGGCTGCTGGCGGTGTGGGTGGGCTACGCCCTGGTCGACATCCTGCTCAAGAAGGTGGCGTTGTCGGGTACGCCCTCGATGGCGGCGCTTCTGGTCAGCTTCAGCCTGGCCTTCGTGCTGATGCTCATCCTGCAGCTATGGCGCCACCTGCGCGGGATCGCCCGCCTGCAGTGGCGCAACGGGGTCGGCGGCGCCCTGCTCGGCCTGCTCAACTTCGGCAACATCCTGTTCTACGTGCGCGCCCACCAGCATCTGCCGGACAGCCCGGCGGTGGTGTTCGCCGGCATGAACATCGGCGTGGTGGTGCTGGGCGCGCTGGTGGGCATCCTCGGTTTCGGCGAGCGCACCAGTGGGTGGAACCGGGTGGGCCTGGGGTTGGCCGTCGTGGCGATCGGGTTGATCGCATGGGGCACGTGGTAACCGATTGATGCGGTGCCGGCCAGCGGCCGGCACAACCTGGGCCATGCGACCGGGACCCGGCCTGTCTCTTATAAACAA